>JAPPKR010000058.1 GCA_028819835.1 bacterium
CAGCCGGCCACCAGGGAGACGATCCCGGCGGCCGCCCCGACCGCAGCCACCACCAACAGGGCGGTGATCGGCAAATCGACCCATCGGGCGCCCAGCAGGAACCGGGAGAACAGCATGAACAGGCCCACGCTTCCCACCCCCACCGTAATGGAGAGGATGAACTTGGCGGCCAGGATGCGCCCCGGGCTCACCGGGCTGGACAGCAGCCTGGCGAGGGTATGGCGTTTCCGTTCCTCCAGGAGGCTCAAAAGTCCGACCCCCACCACGAACACCATGAAGAACATGGCGGCGCCCGCCGAGTAGTAGGTGGGCCCGTCCAACCGGCGGACCTCGGCCTCCAGCGAGGCGACCCGCGCCGGAGGATTGGCCTGGGAGGCGGTCAGCCCAGCCTGGACCATCTGCTCGGGGGTGAACCCTCCCAGGATGGCGAGCGTCGCCCCCGCCGCGCTGGCCGACGCCACCTCCAGGGCGAACTGCTCGGCGATCGAGGCGGCCACCCCGGCGACCACCGGCGCCTCGGGATTGGCCACCACTACCACCTCGGCCTCCCATCCGTCGACGATCGCCCGGCTGAACCCATCGGGGATGAAGAACCCCGCATCGACCTCGCCGTCCTCCACCGCCCTGTCCAAAGAAGCGCGGTCGCGGTGGAAGGTGATGCCGATCAGCCCTTCGCTCTCCAACTCCGCCATGGCCACCGAGAAGGCCTCCGAGATGGGACCTCCCGCATCGGCGTTGGAGACGCCGAACTCGAAGACGACCGCCTCCTCGGTCTGGAAGAAGCCTCCGAAGGCGAGGCTAAGAGCGGCGGCGATGGCCAGAGGAGCGATGAGCCCGAAAATGAAGATGGTCCGGTCACGGACCTGCTGGCGCAGGTCCTTCAGGACGATCCAGCCGATGTCGCGCATCAATCAGTCACGGAGGGCGCGCCCGGTGAGATGGAGGAAGACGGCCTCCAGGTCGGGCTCCTCCACCCGCACGCCGCTGGCCGCCACCCCCGACCGGGTGAGCGTCTCGAACACCCGGGGGAGGAGGGGAGTGGCGTCGGCCACCAGCAGTTCCATCCCTTCGTTGGTTATCCCCGCCTGATGGACTCCGTCCAGTTCCGAGATCCGGTCGGTCCCCTCCGACAGGTTGCCGTCGGCGGTGATCAGCACCCGGTCCCGCTCGCCGACCATCTTCACCAGTTCGGCCCTGGTGCCTTCGGCGATCATTGTCCCGTGGTCGATGATCCCCACCCGGTGACAGAGTCGCTCCACCTCCTCTATGTAGTGGGTGGTGTAGAGGACCGCCATCCCCTGACGGGTCATCTCGGCCACCTGGTCGAGGATGCTGGCCCGGGACTGGACGTCCACGCCCACGGTGGGCTCGTCCAGGATCAGGAGGTCCGGTTGGTGGAGGAGCCCTATCCCGATGTTGAGCCTCCGCCTCATCCCTCCCGAGAACTTGATGGTCTTGTCGCCCGCCCGGTCGGCCAGGGCGGTTAGATGGAGGACTTCCTCTACCCGGTTCGCCAGTTCCTTCCCCGACAGTCCCTGCATGCGGCCGAAGAAGGCCAGGTTCTCGCGGGCGCTCAGCCGGTCGTACAGGGCGACTTCCTGGGGAACCCAGCCGATGTGGGACTTGACGGAGGTCGTAGTGGTGGTCAGTTCCTTGCCGCACACCGTCACGCGACCGCCGTCGGCGGCCAGCACCCCGGCGATCATCTGGATGGTGGTGGTCTTCCCGGCGCCGTTGGGTCCGAGCAGGCCGTAGTTCTCACCGGGGGCGATCTCGAAGCTGACTCCCTTCACCGCATGGATCTCCCCATAGCTCTTTTGCAGGTCCTCAACCTGGAGGACCGAGGGGGAGGCGTCTGGCGCCGGGGCGGTAACTGGAGTATTCATGGTGACGGTCGCGATGGCCGACCTTGCGGGATTGTAGCCGGAGCCCCGGGAACGGTCACCCCCTTCAAAACCCTCTCCAGGTTGGCCAGATACCTCGCAAAAGCCTGGCGGCCAGTGGCCGTCGCCTGTATCCAGGTCGAAGGCTTCTCATCACGGAACTCCTTGGCGATGGCGACATACCCGGCCTCCCTGAGCTTCCGCAGATGTATGGTGAGGTTTCCGCCGGTCAGATCGAGGGTCCGCTGGATGAACCGGTAGGCGACCTGGGCCGAGGCGGGTTGGGAGACCAGCAGCGTCATTATCCGCAACCTGACCGATTGGTGGATGGTCTCGTCGAGTACCGCGGGGTTGTCGCTCACCGGATCCCGATCCTGTGCAACCACAGAGCGCCCAGGCCCACGACCGCGAAGGTCGCCGCCGCCGAGACCGGCAGAGCGGCGTCGCCCGCCAGAAAGTCGGGTAGATAGTAGGCGGCGGCTATTCCCACCCCGACCGCCGCCAGCGCGGCGTGGGTCATTATGCCGTACAGGACGTAACCCAGGGTCACGATGCCGATGGCCACGTGGGGAATCTGGGCTCCCCCTTCGGGAGACCACAGCCCGGCCGCCGCCGGGATCAACCAGGCCGCCACCGCCACGGACATCCAGTAGAAGAAGACCCGAAGTCCCACCGCCCGAGCGGCTTCCCGGCTGACGTTTCGGCTTCCGTACCGGCGGCCGATCAGGCCACTGCCGACCATTCCCCCGACCAGCAGGACGCCGTAAGCCGGGGCCCTTATCCACGGGGTCTCCTCCGCCAGGGCGGACCCCCCGGTCTGGAACCAGTATTCGATCAGGTACAGCACCGCCGTCAAGGCTCCCCACATGAGGAGAATCGGCGAAGTCCCGGCCAGATACATGGAACTTCTCGTCTTGTTCATGGTGGTGTGGATCGCTCCCCAACTCTCTTGAGGAGTAAGGGCGGCCCCTTCATTGCCCGAGCCTGACATTGCGTGAACCTCCTCCGGGTAAGTTTGTAATACAAACTAGTTTATACAGCAACAAATGGGTTTGTCAAGTCGTGGTACCAGGCGGGTGGCGCGCCACTCGTAATCACCGTGGCATCGTCCAACGGGGAGTGGGCCTCCAATCTCCAGACTGGGAAGGGGAGAGCATCCCCCGGGACAATCTGCTGGAGGTCTAGGTGGGGGAGCCGGAGTTGACCATCCTCCGGAAGAGTTCCTCGGTGCGGCCGGTGAAGAGCATGAACCCCACCGCCAGTAACCAGAGGAAGAAACCTGTGCCCACGATGGGATGGGCCAGCGTGGCCGAGTCGATCCATATGAACTGCATCGCCAGCCCGAGGATGCCTGACACAGGCGCTATGAACAGAAGGGTTCCTCCTGCCTTCCACTGATAACGGGAGGCAACCACCAGCGCCAGTCCCGCCAAGGCGAAGCCGATCTTTCCGGTGAGCCAACGAATGAGCGCTGACCACTCGATGAGAAGGTTGACCTCGGGCGCCGCCAACGCCAGGATGACCGCGCACAACCCCGAAACGGCGGTGAAGACACCGGAGAGCAGGAACAACCCGGGAACCGCCGGGGACCCGAGCCGCAGACGGATTATCCAGGTCCTCAGCAGGAACCACGCGGCTGCCCCCAGGGTGACCCCGGACACCAGGCGCGCCGCGCCGCCCAAACCGTAGAGTCTCGATTGGTCCGCGATTGCGTCCAGCGTGTCCTGAAGTGATGGTTGGAAGTCGGCGTCTGCGGAGACCCGGGTCAGAGCCGAGACCGCGGTGACCAAGGCCGTCAGCACGAGGAGACCTCCGGCAGTGCGGGCGGCGGAGTCCCGTCCGGACGCCTCTTCGGGAACGGGGGTGGGGTGCTGGTCCGATCCGATCACCCTATTTAGACTATCCGCATTTATTTAAATGGGCTAATCCTGAGGCGAGGGTGGAGCGAGGGGACTCGGGGCCGGTTTCCGTATGGCGGCGACCGTCAGGTGCGCTTCGGGCCGGGTGTGCTCAGAGAGCCGCGGCCTTGGATTGCAGCGCCTGGTGGATTCCCCCGTAGGCGGTGGTCTCGGGGAGGAGGGCCTTCGGCACCTTGCAGGTGACGGTGTAGACGGTGTCGCAGACGTTGGCTATCGGTGTCAGGGCGGCCTGGGAGACCAGTTGGTAGGCGTCCATGGTGGAGAGGTCCAGCAGGGATTCGATCCACCGCACCATCTCGGTGAGGGCTATGCGGAAGGCGTCCTCCAGGGGTTTGGTGGAGCCGGTGGTGATCAGGTACTCGTCGGTCTCGAGGCGTGGCCAGGGAGCGTATTCACCCCGGATCACGTCGACCACCAGGACCGTGTTCATCGAGCACTCCACCGCCACCCCGCATGCCTCGCCCTCTCCCTGCCGGGCGTGGCCGTCGCCGATGCTGAACAGGGCTCCCGGCTCGTTCACTCCCAGATAGCATGTGGCGCCGGCCCGCATTTCGGGGGTGTCCATGTTGCCTCCCCAGGCGCCGGGAGCGAGGGAGTTTCGGACCTCGCCCATCGCAGGCGCCACCCCGACCGTCCCGTGCATCGGATCCATGGGCAGGGGGAGTCGCAGGTCGGCGTCGAGCGCCTGGTAGTAGACCAGCCGAGCCTGGTTGTCGAGGTCGTACACCCAGGTCCGCTCGTCTAGCGGCGCTTGGAGCGTAGCCGTGTCGCGGCTGCTGGTGAGGGCGCCAAAGAAGGGGAAGGTGGCGCTCACCCCCCACGACTCGCTGGGCTCGATGCTGAGGA
>JAPPKR010000236.1 GCA_028819835.1 bacterium
AACCCCGAGTCTGGCGCGACGAAGACGGAGAGTCCTTGTTCGATTCCATGGCGCTACTCATTTAATTCTTCCAGAGTAACAGCAGACAAATCCCGGGGCGACTACCAGAACGCCCTCGTATGAGCGGTCCAGTTGCACCCCTTGGACCTCGACGAACGCTATCCCAGATTGACTGAGGTCAAGTCATCGGCGACGATCACCTGCCCGGTGTAGCCGCCGCGGCGGACGTCATCCACGAAGCCCTGCCGATCTTCGGCGGTGACGGGTTCGGGAATGAGGTGCGTCAGGATCAGCGTCGGTGTCCTAAGTTCTTGCGCCTGGGCGCCAATCAGCGAAGTGTCGGCGTGATAGTCGAGCACGAAGTGCAGGTGGTCCGGCCGTGCCCGGATCAGGTCGAAGCGCATCGCCTCGTAGACGAGCACGTCGGCGCCCTCGGCCAGTACCGCCATCTCCCGGCACACCAGGGTATCGCCGCTGATCGCCACCACGCCGTCGGGCGTCTCGATCCGGTAACCCACGGCCGGCGTCACCGGCTCATGACGCACCGGACCCGCCATGACTCGGACCCTTCCCTGAGACCAGACTTCGATCAAGCCGCCGCCAACCTGGAAGGGCCTCACTTCGTAGCCTGGATGGGTTCCCCGCGCGGTATGTTCACTCCGGACCTCCAAGTCATGTTCCCAGGGGTCCAGCATCCGTTCCAAGAAGTCGGTCGCAGGCCCTTTCGGCGCCACAATCGGGAGGGTCGGCGCCTCATCAAGCCGGTCCATGATCCAGCGGGACATCACCAGATCTTCCAAACCGCTGAGGTGATCACTGTGGTGATGGGTGACGAACACCGCGTCGAGGTCAAGCGGCGACACCCCAAGAGCAGCCAGGCGCATGGCGGTGGCCCGACCCGCGTCGAACTGCAACGCCACACCGTCCGATTGCACCAGCACCCCCGGCCCCGCCCGATCAGGCGACGGGACCGGCATCCCCGTTCCCGTGATGGTTACAGATGTCGCCACGATTCACACCCTACCCGGACTCACCAGACCAGTTCCATGTGAAAGTGTCACAGGGAGGTGCTTGAATCGAGAGTAGAGAACAGGGCAGAAGCGGAAAGGAGTGAGAGTGTGGAAGACGAACCATCGGAGGAGGCCGACGGAGGCGCCGACGGGACGGAGAGACAAAAGCTAAGCCTGTTCAGCATGTCGCTGTGGGGACCGGAGGGGCCACCCGAACGGACCTTTGGCAGGAACGATTGGGGACTGTGCTCAGAGGGGGATGGACACGATGACGATTGCTCGCATGTCTCGTCCATAAGACAACCGGTAAGCATCCCGCCGCCGGAGATGATCCTCTCACGAGAGGAGATGCAGGAGTTGGCTAAGGGATATAGACCCATCGACATGAGTGACAAGTGGCTGGCGTTCATGGAGGACAATCGCCTCTTCCTCCATCGAAGTTGGACCGGCCATGGCATCTATGAAGTGGCCTTCGCGGCGAAAGGCCTCAGTTGGACCGACGAGACCGGCTTCATGCCGACCTCGGCGAGAATCGAAGGCGATCCCCGCCGAAAGCGAGAAGACTTCGACCCCCAAGACTTCAACCCCATTAGCGAGCGCGACGACCTGCGAGACTTGATCGTGCACGTGTCCGGCGAGCCGATGCCCATCTCGCTCCCAGTAGTCGGTTCTTACGGACCCACTATCGAAGCCGTACTCGGCGACATCACGGCAGAAGAGGTCGACGCCATCGTCAATCCCGCCAGCACCAACCTGCTCAGCGGGGGCGGAGTCAACGGCGCCATTCACCACGCAGCAGGCCCAGAACTGCTGGCCTACTGCAAGACCCTCGATGGCTGTCCAGTCGGACGCGCCACGGTGACTCTCGGTTACCGGCTGGATGCTCTCTGGGTCATCCACACCGCCACGCCAAAGTGGCGGGGCGGAAACCGAGGCGAGCCAGTGCTCCTGGAGTCGTGCTACCGCGAGTCCCTAGCCCGCGCCGACGAGGTAGGCGCCCAGAGCGTGGCCTTCCCAGCACTCGCCACCGGCGCTCACGGCTACCCCCTCAAGGAAGCCGCAAGAATCGCAGTGGACATGGTTCGCTCGACACCAACCGATGTCCAGACGATCCGCTTCGTCTGCTTCGACAACCGAACGCTCAGGGCCTTCCGGTCTGCGTTGGGCCAAGACAACTAACGCCAGGAAATCAGACCCCTTCAGGTCGGGATCATGTCAGGGCGCCGCACGGAGTTCAAGCACCCCGACGGCCAGATGGGTTGCGCGGGAAACTGACTAGGATTCAGGGGGATTCGATCCGGTAGCTGCCCGGAGTTCTGTTCGGGAGTTCGGGATCGTTCCGAGAGGATCCCTTGCAATTCCGGAGCGAGTCAGTCATGCCGCAGGCCGCAGCCAGTACCCATCCCGGTCAGGCAAGATACCGAATAGTGACGCTCATCAGCCTGATCGCGGCTATTGCACAGATCGTTTTAGGTGGCGTCGTCCGGGTTACCGGGTCGGGGGATGCGTGTCCTGATTGGCCGCTTTGTCACGGGCAGATCATTCCGCCGTTCGACTACCACATCTGGCTTGAGTTCACGCACCGATTGGTGGCGAGTGGGGTGGGACTCCTGGTGTTGGCCTCACTGGTGCTGGCGTGGCGGCACTTCCGGACATCGAAACCAGTGATCCTTGCCACGAGCGGCAGCATGGTGCTGGTTGTCGCGGCGGCGATCCTGGGTGGCCTCACTGTCCTGAGCGAACTCTCCTGGTGGACACGTCTGATCCACCTTGGGTTGGCGGAACTGACCGTGGCCGCGCTTGCCGTTGCCTGGCTGGCCGGTCATCCGGACGACCAACCCGGACGGTCACAGCATCTTGAGAACGAGGCTTCCAGACGGGATCGGACCATAGCGTGGGCCGGCTTGGCCGGTTTGCTGGTGGTCATCCTCTACGGTTCTTACATGGTGGGGGTCGGGTACGGAGCTATCTGCGCCGGGTGGCCGCTTTGCCTGGGCGAGCGCAACCCTGCCGGCACCCCCTTCCTGATCCACATGATCCACCGCTACATGGTGGCGATCGTGGCGGTGCTCGTCTTCCGGGCTTGTATCGCGGCATGGAAACGGGGTGCGGCGCTGCCGCAGTTGCGCTGGATGGCGGTGCTCACCGCCGGTTTCCTGATTGACGAGATAGGAGTAGGAGCTTTCACGGCATGGCTTGGTTCATCCCCTGTCATAGCCTCCCTGCATCTGACATTCGCCACTTTTACGTGGGTTTCAATGGTGCTGATGATGGCGGTCCACTTCGATCCCGCAACATTCCGGGTGAGGACCATACGAGGGAAGACCGCTGGCTGATGCGCGCCAACCATCACGCATCCAGCGTCCTGGGGGACTATGTCGCCCTGACCAAACCCCGGATCATTTCCTTGCTGCTGATTACTGCGGTGGGCAGCATGTTCCTTGCAGCGGAGGGTTGGCCCGATCCCCTCTTGGCCGCCCTGGTTGTGTGGGGCGGTTATCTGGCGGCAGGCGGGGCGAATGCTCTCAATCACAGTCTGGAAGGAGACATCGACCAGAGAATGCAGCGGACCCAGCGTCGCCCGGTGGCCAGTGGCAGGGTATCGCAGCGGCAGGCTTTTGTTTTCGGAACAGCTCTCAACCTGGCCGCATTCGCGGTCCTGGCTCTCTTCGTCAACGTCCTCAGCGCCGTACTGGCCATTAGCGGCACCCTCATCTACATATTCGTTTACACAAAGGGTCTCAAGCGGACCACCCCCCAGAACATCGTGATCGGTGGAGCCGCAGGCGCGGTCCCACCGCTGGTGGGATGGGCGGCCGTAACGGGGACGATTGAACTGCCCGCCGTTTACCTCTTCGGCATCATCTTCTTGTGGACGCCGCCCCACTTCTGGGCTCTCGCCCTATTGATTAAGGACGATTACGCCCGCGCCGGGATCCCGATGCTGCCCGTGGTGTCCACCCTGGCTGAAACCAAGCGCCAGATCCTGCTCTACACCGTGGTGCTGGTCGTATTCTCTGCAACCTTCGCCGCGACCGGTGCAGTCGGATGGATCTATCTGATCGGCGCCCTCGCCCTGGGTGGAGGATTCCTCATCCGGGCAGTACGACTGGCGAGAGGCGATGGAATCGAGGGAGCCAAGGCGTTATACGTGTTCTCAATCGCCTATCTGGCGCTTCTGTTCGGTGTCGCCATAGCCGACTCGTTAGTAGATCGTTACTTGATCGGCTGACGTAAAGATGTTCACCTGGTTCGCCGACGGGACAATCAGATACCCCTGTCACCAGATCTGATCACGAAGTCGCGGCGATCTCGGTACAGGAGCGCCCGGTTTAGTACGTAGTCATCCTTCTCAAGGTCTATGTCCGGGCACTCCGTCATCGTCCAGTACTTGTATTCACCAAGGAACAGGTACTCACGCTTCTGGTGGAAGAACCAGCATTCCACGCCCTCGCCGGCGGTGATGCGAGCACAGAACGCGGCTAGAAGCGCTTGCTGCCCGTCCTTTTTGATCACCACGTATTCATGCGGCCAGGAGTTCCGATATGTCACCGCTTCCCGCCAGGGAGCCCGGGCGATCAACTCCATAATGC
>JAPPKR010000170.1 GCA_028819835.1 bacterium
CGAAGATCATGAACAGGATCACCAGGAGACCGAACAAAACCTGGTTGAGTTGGAATACCGACAGTCCGGGACCTGCTCCGGGGAGGATGTTCACGACCCCGAAGTCATCGGGGGAGACGGAGATCACCGCGTCGGCGACCGAGGCCAGCAAGCCCTCTCCATCCGCGATCACCCTGCTCAGCCACTCTGTGAAGTCCTGGACCAAGCGGGGCAGCAGGATCACGAACGCCGACCCCATCAGGGCGCCCGAGACGGTGCCCGCCCCTCCGATAAGGATGATGGCGATGAACTCCACCGACAGGAAGAGGTCCCAGGTCTCAGGAATCTGCCTCCCGACGAAAGATGCGAACAGAGCGCCGGCCACCCCGGCGTATGCCGAGGAAATCCCGAAGGCCATCAATTTGTACTTGAACTCGTTCACACCCATTATCTCTGCGGCGATATCGCGGTCGCGAATAGCCTGGAAAGCGCGACCCGCCCTGGTGCGCTGCAGGTTCTTGGCCAGCACCGTCGCCACCACCAGGAGACCCAGCATCAAGAGATAGACCTTGGCCTCCTCGCTGATCTCGAATCCCAACCAGACTCCGTCGGAGGCGAAGTCAACCAAGGGCTCCTCCTCCTTCCACATCCGAAGCTGGAACTCCGGAAACCTTCGTCCCGCGAAGGACCCGCCGGTAATGAACTTGAGGTTGCGCCAAGCCCACTCGCCGATGAACACCAGTCCCAGGGTGGCGAATGCCAGATAGAGGCCCCGCACCCGCACCGCCGCCGGGCCAACCAGCAGCCCGATCGCAGCCGGGATGATTCCCGCCATAGGAAGCCAGATCCACATGGGCAGGCCCAAACCCCACAAATCGCCGGATGGGGCGCCGAAGACCACCCCCACATAGGCGCCGAGCCCCATGAAGAAGGCGTGCCCCAGGGAGACCTGGCCCGCCACTCCGGTTAGCAGGTTGATGCCCAAGGCCCCGATTCCGAAGATGGCCACGTGCGACAAGAGCTTCATCCAGTCGTTGTTTCCGAGAAAGTCGGGGTAGATGGGGATGCTGGATGCGATGGGGGCGAGAGCCGCCAAGACCAGAAAAATCGCCAGCGCCACCTTCTTGGTGGTCGTGGGCATCAGCGCCTGATCGGCGGAGTAGGAGGTGTGGAGGTGGGGACGTCCTCTCACACCCGCCTCACTTCTGCGGTCCCGAAGATGCCGTAGGGACGGATGAACAGCACGATCATCATCACCAGATAAGGCACGATCCCGCTGAACCCGGTCCCGAACAACGAGTGGTTCAAATAGCTGCCGGCCGCAGCCTCCGCCACTCCCACCGCCAGCCCTCCGACCACCGCTCCCGTAACGGAATCCAGCCCTCCCAGAATGATGGCGGGAAAGGCGCGGAAGACAAGGAATGCGGTATCGGGAAATACCCCTATCCGCCGTGGATAGACGGATCCGAAGATCCCCCCCACCGTGGCCAAGACGGCGCCGATCGCCCAGGCAATGGCGAAGATGGCGCCAACATTGACTCCCTGGGCGCGGGCCGCCTCCTGATCGAAGGCGGTGGCCCGCATGGCGATTCCGGTGCGGCTCCGGAAGAAGACCCCTACCAGCACCACCAGGGCCGCAGCCACCAGGAACTGAGCGATTTCGGTGTGGGCGATGATCACAAACCCCAGGTCGACAGCGGCGTCCCCCCAGGGATCGGCCATGGATCGGGGATCGGGACCGATGTAGTCGGTGACGATGGTCATCAGGATGATGTTCATCCCCACCGTGACGATGGCCACCGAGAACAGTTCTTCTCCCACCATGGGACGCAGGAAGACCCTCTCCAGCAGGATGCCCGTCAGCGCCGAGAGCGCCAACGCCGTCAACACCGAGATGGACCACCCCAGGAGAGGAGGCAAATCGAGAAAACGACCGGGGAAATTGAGTTCCACCGCCACCCCGGCGGTGATGAAGGCCCCGAGGGTGGCCATGGCGCCGTGGGCGAAGTTCACCACCTGGGTGGCTTTGAATATGATGACGAACCCCATCGCCAGCAGGGCGTAGATGGTCCCCAGGGAGAGTCCGCTGACGATGGTGCCCGCCAATTGGCTGTATTCGGCTTGGGCCAGGACCTCCATGGTCAGAAGCCGAGCATCATCAGGGCATCCCCGACCCAGTGGCCCGAATCGGCGCCATTCAGGTCCTCGATGAGTACATGTCCGCGATCAAATCCTCGAACATCTCTTCCATTGATTCTCTTTTCAGCTTCTGAGTGGCGGTCAACTCTCCATCCTCATGGTCGAGTTCCTTGGGAAGCATGCGGAATTTGCGGATGTTCTCCACCCGAGCGAACTTGGAGTTGGTCCGGGCGATGACTCCCTTTATCAACTCCAGGACCTCAGGCTTTGATCCCAGGTCCCGATAGGTCGTGTAGGGGATGTTACGACGGGTGGCCCAGTCCCCCACTGTGTCGAACTCGATGCCCACCAGCGCGGTGAGATAGTTCCTCCCGTCGCCGATCACCATCGCCTCCTTCACGAAGGGGGAGGTCTTGAGGCTGTTCTCGATCTCAGAGGGGGAGATGTTCTTCCCGCCGGAGGTAATGATTATGTGTTTGATCCGGTCCACGATCTTGACGTGGGTGCCGTCCACCCATTCCCCCACATCCCCCGTGCGCAGCCACCCGTCGGTGGTGAAGGCTTGGGCGGTCTCCTCCGGTTTGTTCCAGTATCCCCTGAAGACCCCTGGGTGTTTGGTGTGGATTTCTCCGGTCTCCGGATCAATCCGGAATCCTATTCCCGGGTATGGTTCCCCAACCGTGCCCAGCTTCATCCGCCCATAGAAATTGTTGGTGGCAAACCCCGCGTTCTCGGTCATTCCGTACAACTCGTAGAGATTCACCCCCAGCCCGTGGAAGAATTCGATGACCTCTGGAGCGATGGGCGCCGCCCCGGTTGCCGCAAACCGACACCGTCGCAGGCCGATCCTTTCCCGCAGCGCCCGGAAGACCAGTGGGTAGCCAAGCATGAATAAAAGGCCGCTCTGCAACGTGTGCCTACCCCCGTTGGCAACCCGCTGCCGTCCGACGACCCTGGCCAATGCGCTGCAGAAGGACATGAAGACCCGCTTGAGGGGCGTGGCGTCCCTGCTCTTGATGATCACCGATGCATGGAGCTTTTCCCAGATGCGCGGAACAGCAAAGAAGAGGGTGGGTTGCACCTCCCGCAGGTTCTCCTGCACAGTGTCGATGGACTCGGCGAAATTCAAGGTCGTCCCGGTAACCGCCGATGTCCAGGTGGAGAATATTCGCTCGGCGACATGGCAAAGAGGCAGGTATGTGAGTATCTCGTCGGAGGGATTGGGCCCCACGTTGCTCGGCATGCGGCCATCGGCGTTGATCAGTTCATCGAAGCAGTACTCCGCATTGGCGTTGTCCAGCATCGCTCCCTTGGGCGGACCGGTGGTGCCCGAGGTGTACACCAGGGTTATCACATCATCGGGGCGGGCCTCCCTCATCCGCTGTTCAACTGCTCCCGGATTCTCGGCCCGATGCCGACGACCTCTCTCCAGGAATTCGTCCCAGAATATGAACCGGGGATCATTCCGGTAGGCGCGGAAGCCGCGCGGCTCCACATGAATGACCTTCTCCAGATCGGGGAGAGTGTCGATCACCTCCATCAGCTTGTCCGCTTGTTCCTGGTCCTCCGCCAGGTGGACACGCGATCCGGAGTCGGAGAGTAGGTAACGGACCTCGGCCGCAGGGTTGGTCGGGTAGAGCCCGACCGTTATCCCTCGGATCGCCACCGTGGCCACATCCAGGATCGCCCACTCGGGACGGTCTTCGGAATGGATGGAGACCCGATCTGCCGTGTCCACTCCCAGTGACAAGAGGCCATGGGCGGCCAGCAACACCTGCTCCCAGTATCTGCTCCAAGTGGTCTCCTGCCATATACCCAAGTCCTTGTGGCGCAGCGCCACCAGGTGGGGACTGCTCATGGCCCGCTCTCTGACCAGGCGGGCGATAGTCCTTGTCCCCATGGCGGCTGCCGCCGGGGACACGCTGTTCTCCATCACGACCGTCACCGGATGCTCCCTAGGACCCCAGCGACCATTCCGCACCACCCTCCCAATGCTCCTTTTTCCAGATGGGCGCCCTCTCCTTCAGCTCGTCTATCAGGTATCGAGCCGCGGCGAAGGCCTCCGCCCGATGGGCGCTGGAAACCGCCACCGCCACCGCCACCTCTCCCACATCCACCCTGCCCATGCGGTGCTCCACCGCCATGGCGATGACCGACCAGCGCTGGGCGGCCTCCGAGACGATTTCTGTCATCTTTCCGCACACCCGGGTCCTGTACACCTCATACTCGAGGTGGGTCACTCCCTCCCGGCGCGGAGAGTGGTTGCGGACGGTCCCCAAGAACAGGGCAACCGCTCCCGCCTCGGAATGGCCCACCTCCTCCAGCAGGCCACCCACATCGATGCTGTCTTCCACCACCGCGACGCGGGAGCGGGGAAAAGGGGTGTTCATACACAGAGAAGTTAGCCCCAAGCCGCCGTAAAATCAGCGCG
>JAPPKR010000271.1 GCA_028819835.1 bacterium
TTCCGTAACCGGCGCTCGGCCAACGTGGACGAGTTGAACCTGATGCGCTGGTGACCATGGGTGTGAGCACAAGCCTCTATCTGGCCGCGGAAGGCGCCGCCGCGGCGGCGACAACCGGCGGGATCTGGTCGGAATGGGCCGGCTTGATGTTGATCGGGCCCATGCTGGCCTTCGTGGTGATCGTTCTGTTCGGGAAGCGGATGAGATACCAGGGCGCCGAGGTGGCGATCGGCGCGATGGCCTTCAACTTCGTCTGGTCGTCGGTCCTGCTGCTGCTGAACATGGGCGATTCCGGGGTCCTGTACGAACGGAGCCTCGAGATCGCCGCGGTGGGCGGGGGGCTGGTCTTCGAGTTGGGGTGGATAGTGGACGGCCTCTCGATCATGATGTACTGGGTGGTGGCGGCGGTGGGCCTGGCGGTGTTCGTCTACGCCCACGGCTACATGAAGGGGGAGGTCCGGGTCACCTTCTTCTTCGCCGCCCTGTCGCTCTTCGCCGGGTCGATGCTGGTGCTGGTGGGGAGCCCCAACCTGGTGCAGTTGATCATCGGCTGGGAGGGCGTGGGCCTGGCCTCGTACCTGCTGATCGGCCACAACTGGGAGGTGAAGGAGAACTCGTCCGCGGCCATGAAGGCCTTCTACACCAACAAGGTGGCCGACGTGGGCCTGGTGATCGGGGTGATCATCATCGGGATCACGCTCGGCTCCTTCCACTTCTGGGACCTGGCCGCGGCCGCGGCGGAGCACAGCGCCGCTCTGGGACCGGTGGCGGTGGCGGCCGGTCTGCTGCTCTTCTTCGGCGCAATGGGAAAGAGCGCCCAGTTCCCCCTCCACATCTGGCTCCCCGACGCCATGGCCGGCCCCACTCCGGTGTCGGCGCTGATGCACGCCGCCACCATGGTGACCGCCGGCATCTACCTGATGGCCCGCACCTTCCCACTGTACCAGGAACTGGCCACAGCCGCCCGGCCTTGGATGATCGCGGCGGGGACCATCACCCTGTTCGGGATGGGGCTCCTGGCGCTGGTGGCCGACGACATCAAGCGGGTCCTGGCCTACTCCACGGTCAGCCAACTGGGCTACATGATGACCGCGGTGGCCGCCGGGGGGTACACCGCCGGGTTGTTCCACCTCTTCACCCACGCCTTCTTCAAGGCGCTCCTGTTCCTGGGAGCGGGCTCGGTGATCCACGCCGTGCACTCCAACAACATGTCCGACATGGGGGGCTTGCGCCGCCACATGCCCGACACCTACCGCACCTTCGTGATCGGCGCCCTGGCGCTGGCCGGGGTGTTCCCCCTGTCGGGGTTCTGGTCCAAGGACGAGATCCTGGCCACCCTCGGCTATGAGGGATACACCCTGGTGATGTGGATAGCGGTGGCGGGAGCCTTCGTGACCGCCTTCTACATGGCCAGGGCGGTGGCCCTCACCTTCTTCGGCGAGTACCGGGGGCACGGCGAGCCTCACGAGTCGCCCCCGATCATGACCCGCCCCCTCTGGGCGCTGGCGGTCCCCGCGGTGCTGGCCGGGGTGGTGAACATCCCCGGTGTGAAGCTGCCGTGGATCGGGAGTTTCACCGACTGGCTCTCGGTGCGGAGCGTGCCGATGGGCGACCACCACGCCGAGGCCATCGACCTGGGCCTGGCCGCGGCGGGCCTGGCCGCAGCCGTGGCCGGTCTGTGGCTGGGGTGGATGGCGTTCGGGCCGTCCGCCGCCGCCCGGCCCGACCGGGACCGGGTGGAGATCCCGGTGCTGTACCCCCTCCTTCGCCAGAAGTACTACCTCGACCACGCCGCCCTGGGGCTGGTGTGGGTGATCCGCCAACCGGCCGCCCGGGCGGTGAACTGGGTGAACGACTACGTGATCGACGGGGTGGTGAACGGAGTCGGGGCGCTGTGTCAGCGCCTGGCCGGCCTGTTGTACGGCGGGGTCGACCAGCACGGCATCGACGGGGTGGTGCACGGACTGTCGTGGGGAACCTCGGGAATGGGGGGCCTGATTCGCCGGATTCAAAGCGGCCGGGTTCAGCAGTATGCTGGCCTGCTGGTGGCGGGTCTGCTGCTGCTGGCGGTCGTGGTCCTTTTCGTCCTATGAGATACCGAATGGGAGACTGATAAATGGATTTGTTGGAAAGCTGGGCTCTGAGCCTGATCGTCTTTCTCCCACTGGTGGGAGCGCTGGTGGCCCTGGCCATCCCCAAGGAGCGGGAGGAGGCGGTGAAGCAGTGGACGCTCCTGGTGAGCGTGGTGACCCTGGTCCTGGCGGTGGTGGTCGCCGCCCGGTTCGACTTCGGCGCGGCAGGCGGCTTCCAGTTCGAGGTCGACCTTCCCTGGATTTCGGCGATCGGCGCCAACTACCACATCGGCATAGACGGGATCAGCCTCCCGCTCCTGGTGCTGTCGGCCCTGGTGGTGGTGCTGTGCGTGATCTACTCCTGGCAGCACTGGGACGAGCCCCGCAACCCCCGGGCCTTCCTCATCCTGATGATGATCCTCGCCACCGGGATGAACGGGACCTTCGTGGCCCTCGACCTGGTGCTGTTCTTCATCTTCTTCGAGTTGGTGCTCCTTCCCATGTACTTCATGATCGGCATCTGGGGAGACCGCACCATGCGGAAGATCCCCGGGTTCCGCAAAGAAGTGGAGACCCGCCTGTACGCGGCGATCAAGTTCTTCATCTTCACCCTGTTCGGGTCGGCCTTCATGCTGCTGGGCTTTTTGGCCCTCTACTTCAAGTCGGGGTCGGGAGGACAGCAGTCCACCTTCGACATCCCCGAACTGATAGCCCGCGGGCACCTCTTCGAAGGCACCTTCGCCTGGCTGGTGTTCGGCGCGATGTTCCTCGGCTTCGCGGTGAAGGTGCCGATGTGGCCCTTCCACACCTGGCTCCCCGACGCCCACACCGCGGCGCCCACCGTCGGGTCGGTGCTGCTAGCCGCGATCCTCCTGAAGCTCGGCTCCTACGCCTTCATCCGGATCGCCATCCCCATCCTCCCCGAGACCGCCCGCGACTGGGCGCCGGCCATCGCGGTGCTGGCGGTGATCGGGATCATCTACGGGTCCCTGGCGTGCCTGGCCCAGACCGACGTCAAACGGTTGATCGCCTTCTCGTCGGTGGGGCACATGGGGTTCGTGATGCTGGGCATCGCCACCCTCACCGAGGTGGGGATCAACGCCGCCATCATCGGGATGGTGGCCCACGGCCTTATCACCGGGCTCCTGTTCTTTTTGGCCGGATCGATCCACCACCGCTACCACACCCGGGAGATGTCGCGCCTCGGCGGCAACCTCAAGCTGATGCCCGTCATGGGCGGGATCCTCGGGTTCACCGCCATGGCCAGCCTGGGACTGCCCGGCCTGGCCGGGTTCTGGGGCGAGTTCATGGCGCTCCTGGGCTCCTACCAGCCGCTCCCCGGCCTTTCCACCTCCTTTTTCCGCACCGCCATGGTGATCGGCGCCATCGGCACGGTGCTCACCGCCGGCTACATGCTGTGGATGCTCCAGAAGGTCAACCTGGGCGAGCCGTCGTCGGAGTGGGCCGGGAAGGAATTCCACGACGTGGACCGCTACGAGATGGCCGCCTGGGCGCCGCTGATCGTGCTGATCGTGGCGGTGGGCGTGTATCCCAGGCTGGTGCTGGGGGCGACCACCGACGCGGTGGTGGGCCTGGTGGAGACGGCGTTCCGAGCCGTCGGAGGCTAAGTAATGCCGCGGATCGACTGGCTGGCCATCGCGCCCGAAGTGGTGGTGGCCGCCGCCCTACTGGTGGTGCTGGCGGTCGATCTGTTCCTACCCAGGGAGCGCAAGTACTGGGTGGCGGCGCTGGCCGTGGTGGGGACCACCCTGGCCATGGTGCCGGTGATCCTCATGGCGGTCTCCGGCGACAACTACTCGATGTTCGACGGGTCGTATGTCGTGGACGACTTCGCGCTTGTGCTCAAGGGGGTGTTCCTGGTGGCGGGGTACCTGGTGCTCCTGATCTCGGTCTCCTACATCGAGTCCGACCGCTACTACCAGGGCGAGTACTACCTGCTCCTTCTGTCTTCGCTGTTGGGTTCGATGGTCCTCACCTCGGCGCGGGACCTGGTGGTGCTGTTCGTCGCCCTGGAGTTGACCACCGGCCCGCTGTTCCTCCTGGCCGGGTGGCGCAAGGGCGACCTCCGCTCCAACGAGGCCTCGCTCAAGTTCTTCATAATCGGGGTGCTGTCCACCGGCCTGATGCTGTATGGGATGTCGCTCCTCTTCGGTCTCACCGGGGAGCTCTCCTTCGACGGCATCCGGGAGGCGATCGCGGCGGGCGGGATGGCCTCCGAACCGGTGCTGGGCTTGGCGGTGCTCCTCATCCTGGTGGGGTTCGGCTTCAAGGTCTCGGCAGTCCCCTTCCACTTCTGGGCGCCGGATACTTACCAAGGGTCCCCTCCGCCGGTGACCGCCTATCTCTCGGTCTCCTCCAAGCTGGCCGGGT
>JAPPKR010000200.1 GCA_028819835.1 bacterium
GGCGATCAGCCCCAAGCATCACACACAGGGCCTACCAAACAAGGTAAGGGGGGATTAAAATCTGGTTTCTTCGGCATCCGGGACGACCGCAACAAAACTGAAGGGGAATGCGAGTGAGAGATCGAGGCCACGACGTCGTCGAGAAGTTGCTGGCCACCGTCGACTATCTACGCATCGCGGTCGGTACGGCGGAGGACAGCCGGAGATGGCTGGCATGCGACCATCTCATCGCCGATCCGCAGCACCTGTTCTCGGTCGTGCGGCCGACCGCCGGGGAGTGGGGTAGCGACGACATGGTGGCGATGTCGCTCTTCGTTCAGGGATACGCCTTCCGGATCGCCACCGCCGCTATCGGGTCATTCGTCCTGTCGGGTGATGTGCTTTCGGTCCGACCGCAGTCCACCGCCATCGGGATGGAACATCACCGTCTCAACGCGGTCCGGCTGGATCGGGCCGAGTTGGTAGGAGCCGAGGGTGACTTTGCCGTGTTGCATCGTGTCTTGATCGATGAGCACCTGGCGCGGTTTGTTGAAGCTGTGCACCGATCCATGCGTATCGGCGAGCCGTTGTTGTGGGCCAATGTCGGTTCATCGTGTGCTGCGAGCTTCGGAGCGTTCGTCGGGCCGCTCGCCGACCGTATCGAGCGAATCCGCAACATGGTGGAGGGCTTTTTCGCTACTGCACGCGGCGAGTTGCGGCGGTCGGGTCGTGTGGTCCGGATCGGGCGGGGTCTGAGGTGGGTGTGGGAGCGCAGCGCCTGCTGTCTCTACTACCAGACCGAGGTCAGCAACCGCGCCAAGTGCGACGACTGCTCGTTATGGACGCCGGCCGAGCGGTCCGCCCGCTACGCCGAGATGCTTGAGGAAACCTGACCCCACGCGTACTACTCATAGGCGATGGCGTCCAGGATCTTGATGCGGCTGGCTGACCTTGCGGGGAGGATGGCGGCTATTACTCCTGCGACTCCGGCCAGGGCCACGTAGATGAGCAGTTGAGTCACCGGCAGGCTGAAGACTTCCAGGCCGTCGTCGGCCAGGGCGAGTCGCACCGCCCAGCCCAGGATGCCGCCCAGGATCACCCCGAGCACTGCCCCGAACACCGCCACGATCACGGCCTCCCAGCGGACCATGCGGCGCACCTGGCGGCGGACCATTCCCACCGCTCGTAACAGCCCGATCTCCCGGATGCGCTCGGTGATGGAGAGCGCCAGGGTGTTGGTGATCCCCAGGATGGCTATAACGATGGCCAGCGCCAGCAGTCCGTTGAAGATCGTAACCAACTGGTTGATCTGGTTCTCGAAGTCGGCGACGAAGTCACTCTTGCTCTGGACCTGCACCAGTGGATAGTCGGCCGCCAGATCCTGGACCTGTCCCTGGGCCTCCTCGAGCGCCACCCCTTCTGCCACTGCCACGAATACCACGGCGGGTGCGATCACGTCGTAGTACTGCAGGTATCGCTCTTCGGAGATGAGGATCCCTCCGAATGCCTCCGAAGCCAGGGTTCCGGTGATCTCGAGCTCGGTGCTCTCTCCCGAGGGGAACTCCAGGTTGAGGGTGTCGCCCACGGTCCAGCCCCACTCTTCCATCTGATTGGTCTCCACGATCATTCCCTCCACCACCGCCTCGATGCCGGGTTCGGCGCCGGTGGCCCACACCTGCTCCACGGTGGCAGGATCGATGGCCGCGATGTTGGTTGTAACCTCCACCGACTCGTCGGCAGTGGTGATCCGTACGAAACCTATCCGTATAGGCGAGACGGCGGCCAGGTCGTCCAGTTGGGAGATCTCACCCACGAAGTCGTCGCTCACCCCGGTGTTGAAGTTGACAGAGGTGATGGTCAGGTCGGCGGCGAAACTCTCCAGGAGAGACTGTTTCACCGAGTCGCGGATGGAACTGGACAGCACCGCCACGAAAGACACCAGGGCGATTCCGATCATCAGCGCCGAAGCGGTGGCGGCGGTACGCCGAGGCTGACGACGGGTGTTCTCCTTCGCTAGGAGACCCGGCACGCCGAACAGACGGGGGAGCGGCCAGCCCAGAAACGACCCGGCGGGGCGGGCCACCAACGGCGCCAGGATGGCCACCCCCAGGAACAGGAGGAGAGCGCCTGCGCCCACCCAGGTGATCCCCAGCCAGACCAGCCCGACCACCAGGCCCGCAACGCCCAAGAAGGTAACCGAGATTCCGATTATCGCCCGCCTGCGAAGGGAGGCTCGTTTGGTGTGGCCGGCGCCCACTCTCAGGGCGGCCACCGGGGGCACTGAAGATGCCTGGATGGCGGGCAGCAGGGCGGAGGCAATGGTGATCACCACTCCCACCACCATCCCCAGGACGATGGTGCGGGTCTCCACCACCAGATCGCCGCGGGGGAAGGAGAAGCCAAACAGGTCCAGCGCCTCTCTCATGCCGTATGCCAGGAGAATCCCGGCGCCCACCCCCAACGCGGAGGCCACCAGCCCCACCAGGGCGGCCTCGGTGGTCACCATCCTCACCACCTGACGGGAGGTGGCTCCGACGGCTCGGAGCAGCGCCAGTTCCCGGAGCCTCTGCGCCACGATGATGCGGAAGGTGTTCTGGATGATGAAGGCGCCCACCAGGATGGCCACCGCCGCGAACACCAGGAGGGCCGTGTTGAAGAACCCCAGGCCGGTCTCCAGTTCTTCGACCACCGACTGTTCAAGTTGTTCACCCGTGGCGGCGGTCAGGCCCTCGGGCAGCACGGCTTCGACCCTCTCCAGCAACTCCTCTGGAGAGACACCCTCTTCGGCGCGGAGAACGATGGCCGTGAGCTGTCCCTCCAGTCCCAGCAGGCGTTGGGTCTCCCGGTGTTCGAAGAAGAGCAGGGAACTGGTCCCGAAGTCGGTCTGGCTCACCGATGAGGCCAGGCCCACCACCCGGAAGCGGCCCTTCCCGTTCTCGAAGGCGACGTCCACTTCCTGGCCGACCGAAATGCCGTGTCTAGAGGCGGTAGAGGTGTCCACCGCCACCTCCCCCGGGCCGGTGGGCGGTCGGCCATCGGCTTCCAGGATGGAGAACCGGTTGACCGTGGGGTCGTCAACCCACGAGAAGGCGAACTTCGGGGGTCCTGTGACTCCCAGGAGATTGCCCTCTGCGTCGAGCAGTTGACCGAATCCGCTCACCGACGGCACCGCCGTCTCCACGCCGGGGACCGCAGCGACCTGGTCCAGCAGTTCCTCGTCGAAGGAGGGGAAGGTCTCCCCCTGCTGGCCGAACTCGAGCACTTCGGCCTCCACCTGCACATCCACACCGGCAAAGGCGTCTCCGAAGAGTTTGTCGAAGCCGTCCTGGATGGTGTCGGTGAACACGTAGCTCCCCACCACGAACGCCACGCCCAGCACGATTGAGAGAGCGGTGAGGGTGAGCCGCAGCTTGTGGGCCCACATCCCTTTTACAGCGGTTCGGAGCATCTACTCGCCCAGGGACTTCAGGTGGTCGAAGATGGCGTCAGCGTTGGGGTCGGCGATCCGGCTGGTGATACGGCCGTCGTCCAGGAACACCACCTCGTCGGCGAAGGCAGCCACCAGCGGGTCGTGGGTGACCATCACCACGGTCTGGTCGATCTCGTCCACGGCGCTCCTGATAAACCCGAGGAGTTCGTCGGAGGCCCGCGAGTCGAGGTTGCCGGTCGGCTCATCGGCACAGACGATGATGGGACGCGACATCAAGGCCCGGGCCACCGCCACCCGCTGCTGCTGGCCGCCCGAGAGTTGGCTGGGACGGTGATTGAGCCGGTCGTCCAATCCGAGCGTCTCCACGATCTGGCGGAACCAATCACGCTCCACGTCCTCCCGGGCGATGGAGAGGGGCAACAGGATGTTCTCTTCGGCGTTGAGGGTGGGGATCAGGTTGAAGGTCTGGAAGACGAATCCCACCTTCTCTCTCCGCAGGAGGGTCAGTTGCCGGTCCTTGAGGGTGGAGAGAGCCGTGCCATCGATGAACACTTCCCCTTCTTCGAGGGTGTCGAGGCCGGCCAGGGTGTGGAGCAGGGTGGACTTACCCGATCCGGAGGGTCCCATGATGGCCGTGAAACGGCCCCGCTCGATGCTGAGGGAGACCCCCCTGAGGGCGCGGACCGCGGTCTCACCCTCCCCGTAGATCTTGACGCCGTCCACCATCCGGACCGCCGGGTGATCGGATGGAGAGGTGGAGTTAGATGATGACATGTTCAGGATTCTTGCCGGATCCGGTCGGTTTCGGTAATCGGGCACGGCCCTTAACAGGCCGTTCAAGCGTGGCTGCGTTGCTCATGCCCTAACCATGGGGCCGCCCCGGTGCCCTGTCAATGGGGTATCACCCTGGTTTCCATGGGGTATCACCCTGATTGACCCCCGAAGGAAGGGTCGGAAGGGGCGGGCACCTATCCGGTGATAGGCTCCTGTCGGTGATGGGAAAGGACCTCGACCAGGTGGTCGCCCACTGACATGACGTGGTGGGTGATCAAC
>JAPPKR010000294.1 GCA_028819835.1 bacterium
GCCGCATAGCCCACTTCAAGGTCCCGCGCTATGTGAAGTTCGTCAACGACTTCCCAATGACCGCCACCGGCAAGATCCGCAAAGTCGAGATGCGGGAAGTCTCGGTGGCGGAACTGAGCTTGGAGGAAGCCGCCGACATCGAGTCCGCCTAGCGGATCTCTCAGGGCAGACGGTTCGTTTGGAGGCGGAGGCTTTCCCGCCTGCGTAGGCCATTACCGGAGGGAGAGGACACTTAAGGAGGCGGTTCCCCTGTGACCACCGATTCTCGCGACAGGGCAGATCCTCTAACGCAGCTATTTCGAAGAGCGTCTTATGAAAAGCTGTTTGTGTCCGCTGATCGCCCTCTCACTGGTTTCGAACTGGTCGGGTTCGGACTTTACAAGGAGCGACAGTCGTGAGTATCCGTAGGTCCGGGGGTCGAAGGCGGGATCCAGTTTGCGGATCTGGCTGCCGACAATGCTGAGCATCACCCAGCCGTCCTCTTCTATCCCGGTCTCTATGGCGGTCTCCACGGCGCGACTAACCGTGCCGGTCCACTTCGAGGGTTTGGGCGGTAGGGGTCGGTCATCGGGAGTCTGGTCCGACGAGGTTAGGTTCTCGGTGTAGACGAACACCTCACAGGCGTTGACCAGAGAGTTCGGCGTCTGCATGCGGCCTATCCCCATCACGAAGAGTCCCCCTTCCCGTATGCGGGTGGCCAACCTGGTGTAGTCGCTGTCGCTGGACACTATGCAGAACCCGTCAACGGTCCCGGTGTGCAGGAGGTCCATGGCGTCGATGATCAGGGCGCTGTCGGTGGCGTTCTTTCCCACCGTGTACCGGAACTGTTGAATGGGTTGGATGGCGTAGGTCTGCAGGACCTCTTTCCATCCCAACATGTGGGGCGTTGTCCAGTCTCCGTAGATGCGCCTGGTGGTGATGCTGCCGTGCTTGGCCACCTCGGTCAGTATGGGCTCAATGAGCGACGGTTGTGCGTTGTCCCCATCTACCAGCAAAGCGATGTGATTGGGGTGCGAATCCTGCGGCGGCATGGACGTAGGCCTTCCTTCAAGTCAAGGAGGTTCACCCATCCTACCAAGCGGCCTGCGGCGCCTCCATCAGGGACGCCGTCGCCAGATTGAGTCGGCAATTATCCGGGACCGGTGGCGAGGGAACGTACACGGTCTCTTCAATACGCGCCCCACCTATTCTCGGAGCCTGCAGGTGAATACAGCAACCGGAGAAGACAAGCCGCAGGCGAAGAGGCTGGTGCGTCGGATAGTCGGGGCCTTTCGTCCCTACTGGCCGGTTGTCACCCTGGTGGGTCTCTTGATTCTCATCACGGCTGGCATCGGGGTGGTGAACCCGCTCCTGATCCGGGTGGTGTTCGACTCGGCGCTGTTTCCCGAAAGCGGCGGTCCGGACTTGAACCTGCTGTGGGTCCTGGCCGCAGTGATGGCGGGGATCACCGTGGTGGGCGGCCTGCTTGGAATCTGGCACACCTATCTGACCAACCAGGTCGGCCAGCGGGTGATGGGCGACCTCAGAGAGCGCCTGTACCGTCACCTTCAAAGGCAGCCACTCAGTTTCTTCACCGACACCCGCACCGGAGAGATTCAGTCCCGGGTGGCCAACGATGTCGGGGGCGTCCAGACGGTGGTCACCAACACCGTCTCCGACACCGTCGGCAACCTGGTCATCTTCATCAGCACCCTGGTGGCCATGGCCATCCTGTCATGGCAATTGGCTCTCATCTCGGTGGCCATGGCGCCGGCGTTCGCCCTGATGTCCCGGTACGTAGGGCAGCGGCGCCGCAGAGTGACGGCGGAGGCCCAGGAGTCCAAGGCGGAGATGACAGCTATCACCCAGGAGACCCTGTCGGTGTCGGGCATCACTCTGTCCAAGCTGTTCGGACGCCAGGACCACGAGATACGCAGGTTCAGCCTGGAGAACCAGAGGCTGTTGGACCTGTCCGTGCGCCAGCAGATCACCGGCCAGTCATTCTGGGCGGTGATGCAGATCTTCTTCTCGGTTTCGCCCGTGGTCATCTACCTGCTGGCCGGGTACCTCATCTCGGGAGGCAGCCCGGAGGGGATCACCGCGGGGACGATCGTGGCGTTCACCACCCTGCAGAGCCGCCTCTACTTTCCCATCTCCAGCCTCTTGCAGGTCTCGGTGGAGATACAGTCTTCGCTGGCCCTGTTCGAGCGGATATTCGGGTACCTGGACATCGTCCCGAAGATCACCGATTCTCCGCTGGCCAGAGATCTCAGGCCCGAAGAGACCGCGGGCAGGGTCACCTTCGATTCCGTGCGGATGAGCTACAGTGCCGAGGCGGTGAACGGTCCTGAGGGGACCGCGCCTGAAGATGGGCACCATTGGGCGTTGGACGGCATCAGCTTCGATGTGCAACCCGGCCAGTTGGCCGCCTTCGTCGGTCCCAGCGGGGCCGGAAAGACCTCCATCACCTACCTGATATCCAGGCTGTACGACGCGGCTGAGGGCGCGGTGCGCATCGACGGGGTGGACGTACGGGACATCCAACTTTCCTCCCTGTCGAATCTGATCGGGTACGTCACCCAGGACAGTTTCCTCTTCCACACCACCGTTCGCGACAACCTGCTGTACGGGGCGCCGGACGCCACCCAGTCCGAGATCGAGGAGGCGGCCCGGGCCGCGTTCATCCACGACCGCATCATGGCGTTGCCGGAGGGATACGAGACAGTGGTGGGGGAGCAGGGCTACCGGTTCTCGGGAGGCGAGAGGCAGCGGCTCTCCATCGCCCGGGTCATCCTGCACCGGCCCAAGATACTGATACTCGACGAGGCGACGTCAGCCCTGGACATCTCTAGCGAGCGATACATCCAAGCAGCCCTGGAGCCGCTCAGAAAAGACAGAACTACGATCGCCATAGCCCACCGGCTGTCCACCATCGTGGCCGCTGACACCATTTACGTCATAGACAAGGGACGCATCGTAGAACAGGGGACGCACGAAGAACTCTTGGCGCTCTGCGGACTCTACGCCCAGCTATACCAGCAGCAATTCGGCGGCGGCACGGTGGAATGCCACTGTGAGGACGGGATCGTCATGGCCGACGGCACCCTGGTGCCGACCGTCGCATGAACCCTATCTACCGGGAGAACGGCCGGATCGACGGAGGTTAAAGCCGCTGGCGTCCGGAGTGAGGTGGTGGTGTGGGCCCAGGGCGGACTACGAGATGTGGGTTGAGTTCACTTCTCAGCAAGCGGCACTCCGTCCACGATGTGTCGCTGTATTGCTTCCTCCCAGTGGACCATGAAGTCTCCGAATGCCTTGCCGAACGCCCGCACGAAGTCGTCGGCATCGGATGAGAGAGACGTCATCCGGTACCTAACTGACGCGCGGCTTCGGCCAGGGCCGTGGGGGCTAACGCCGACGTCCACCATGGCAGTGTGGTGATTCGGCACCACGTACACGAACGATGCGAGGCCGTTTGCGGGGTCATGTCGCGTCTGGACCCATGTCGCGGTACCTGCTTCCTTCCGGGTTTGGAACACGGCGCCTTCTCCCACACCGGAGTCAGCGGGATGCAAGTTCTGCGGATCCCACCCTTCCACCCATAGGCGCTCACCTCTCGCATTGAACAAGGGGAATGCGTCGGGGGCTGACAGGGCCATGCCCACGATGCCTTTTCTCTCTACGTGGGCTCGTCTCCCGGCCTTCGTCATGGTCTCTCCAGTGGTTGAACGGTGTCGTTGGATCGGATGCGGTACACCCTACAGCAAGACTGATGTTGTCTATCCTGGGCAAGGCGCAGTTGATCAGGGCGTCGGGAAGTGGACAGCGGCGTGCTTGACGTCCAGGACGGAGGACCGGAGCATGACGGACCCAACAAACACGAAGCCACATTGGATGCCGCCGCGCTGGTTTGTCCGCCTTGCGTGGTGGATTCACAGTCGGTTGTACCGGCTGACGAGCGGGAGGATGGGCCTCCGTCGCCCGATGCCTGATCAGTACGGTTTGATGCACCTGACGGCCATCGGACGCCGCTCTGGCCAGAAACGCGCCGTGATTCTGGCCTACGTCGAGGACGGCCCGAACCTGGTGACCCTCGCCATGAACGGCTGGAGCCCCGCTGAGCCGGCGTGGTGGCTGAACCTCCAGTCCAACCCCGAGGCACAAGTCGAGTTGGTTGACGGCGAACGTGATGTGATCGCACGCGTAGCGACCGACGAGGAACAGCAACGCCTCTGGCAACGATGGACCGAGGTGAACCGGAAACTCGACGAATTCGCAGTGCGCCGTACGAACGGAACGGCCGTCGTCATTCTGGAGCCCGACCAGGCGATTGCCTAGACACGTCAGACATCGGCAGCACGGGGGGGTGTTTCTATCTTTTTTGCAAATCGGTTTGGGGGTGTTGGGGGTTGTA
>JAPPKR010000279.1 GCA_028819835.1 bacterium
TGCTGGTTCCCGTGGCGGTGCTGATCGCCTGGGTGATGCGGGGCCTGATCTCGGGTGTCCTGGTCAACCAACCGTGGGCCGAGTTGGGACGTTCGATGTGGGTGGCCCTGCTCACCGCCCTGGTGGCCGCCGTGGTGGTTGCGCCGGTGGCGATGGTCACCACGCGTTATCGAAACCGTTGGGCAGGCCTCCTGGAGGGCGGGGCCTGGGCGCTGTACGGAGTCCCCCACATCGCGGTGGGAATGGCGATGATCGCATTCACCCTGTGGCTGGCGCGGCCCTTGTACCAGACCCTGGTCCTCCTGGTGGGCGTGTACGTGGTGATGTTCCTGCCCCAGATCCTCGGACCCAGCCGGGACTCTTTGGGACGGGTGTCTCCCTCCATGGAGGAAGCGTCACGCAGTCTGGGTAAATCACCGTTCCGAACCTTCATGGGCATCACCCTCCCCCTGATGGCCCCCGGTCTCCTGTCGGGGGCGGCCCTGGTGTTCCTGACCACCCTCAGAGAACTCCCCGCCACGCTGTTGCTCCGCCCGGCCGGTTTCGAGACCCTGGCCATCCGGGTTTGGAGCGCCACCGGGGAAGGGTTTTACACTCAGGGTGCACTGGCCGGGCTGCTGTTGCTGCTGGTAGCCGCGCTTCCCCTGGCCGTCGTGACCCGCCATGAACTCATTCGCTGACCACCGCCCTCTCTCGGCCCGCGCTCTGCACAAGAGCTTTGACGGGACCGTCGCACTGGACGACTTTAACCTGGAGGTGGAGAGCGGTTCCCTCCTGACCGTGCTGGGGCCTTCGGGGGTGGGGAAGACGACCGCTTTGCGGATCCTGGCCGGATTCGAGATGCCCGACTCGGGGACGGTGCGGGTCAATGGCCAGACCGTCAACGGTCCCGGGGTGTTCGTCCCGCCCGAGCGCCGCCAGGTGGGGATGGTCTTCCAGGACTACGCGCTTTTTCCACACCTCAACGTCGGCCGCAACGTCGCCTTCGGGCTCGACGCCCACCTTCGCGATCAGCGGGTGTCGCAGGTGCTGGAGATGGTGGGCCTGGCCGGCTTCGAGAAGCGGATGCCGCACGAGTTGTCGGCCGGCCAGCAGCAGCGGGTGGCCCTGGCCAGGGCCCTGGCGCCCGGCCCCCAGGTGATCCTGGCCGACGAGCCCTTCTCCAACCTGGACGCCGCCCTTCGCAAGAGGCTCCGCGCCGAGGTGCGCTCCATCCTCCGGGAGGCGCGGACCACCACCATCATGGTGACCCACGACCAGGAGGAGGCCCTGGCGGTGAGCGACCAGTTGGCCCTGATGAACGAGGGCCGGGTGGTGCAGACCGGCCCTCCCGACCACGTGTACCGGAACCCGGCGACCTCTTGGGTGGCCGAGTTCCTGGGCGACGCCGACTTCTTCGACGCCCACGCCAAGGGAGGGCGGATCACCACCCCGTTCGGCACCTTTCCCACCACCCGGTCGGGCAAGGTGAAGGTGATGGTGCGCCCCGAGTCGGTTACGGTCTTCCCCCATGCACAGGGAGTAGCCGTGGTTACCTACCGGGAGTTCTTCGGACACGACCAATTGCTGTCGGTGAAGCTGCCGGGAAAGATCACCCTGCGCGCCCGTTGCTGGCCCCAACCGGCCCTGGCGCCCGGAGACCGGGTGGCCGTGTCGGTGGACGGCATCCACATCTTCGACGAGCCTCAGGCGCCCCCCGCCCCGCCGGAGACCCTGCCGGGCACCCCCCTCCCCCAGCGGGTGGTCATTCCTCGCTAGGGCGCCCTCCAAGGGAGTGAGCCAGGGTCGACTGATCACTCGGAAACTCAGGGCGCATGTCTACTAATTCAGTAGAAGTTAGTAGGTATTAGTAGTAGGAAGCCCCTGGATCTACTCCGCCCCGAGGCCCTTACTCGGCGGCGTTGATCCGGTTGATGGGGCCCGGCCAGTCGAGAACTAGGCGGTCGGCGGTCATCAGCCGATGTCCTTCCAGGGCGGTGGCCACGATCAGGCGGTCCGCCGGGTCGCCGTGCAACTCGGGAAGAAGTCCCGCGCGAGCCGCTATCGCGCCATCCACGGGGATCTCCACCAGTCCTTCATTGAGCAGGTCACGGCGCCAGGCGCCCAGGTCGATCCGCATGTCCAGACCACCCTTGCGGAGCCGCATGCCGACTTCCCAAAAGGAGATCGCCGAGACCGCCGCGCTTCCTTCCTCGACCGCACCCTCCAACAGACGGCGTGACTCCGGGCCCAGCCTGCGGTCTCCCCTTTCCTGCCACACCAGGACATGGGTGTCGAGGAGTATCAAAACAGGTCCTCTCCATGACTGGGAGAATCTTCGAACCACCCCGCGGGCATGGGAGAGACGATGTCCCCGTTGATGCGAATGTTCTCCCGGTTGCGGCCGAAAGTCATCCTCGGCTTGTCCTGGTAAGGAACCAGACGCGATACAGGGCGGCCGTGCTTGGTGATGACCAGCCCCTCACCGCTTGCCGCCACCTCGTCCATGAGCTTCAGGCACTTGGCCTTGAACTCCGAAGCCTTGATCTTCCGCGGTCTGACGACCTTCTCCCCAGCAGGCATGACTCTCTCCTATCGTTTATGACCACTATCGTGCTTTGATATGACTATAGTCACTATCTACAGCATTAGTGACCATATTCCCCCCGGCCCATCACCAAGCTGAGGGCGTCCGGTCCAGGATTCGCTAGGGAATCAATTCGAAGTGACCGCCATCGAGGGGGCGTAGCACGTTGAAGTTCCTCTGGTCCAGGGTGAGTATGGTGCGGGTGCGGTAACGGTGGGCCAGCACCACCAGGGAGGCGTCGGTTATGCCGATGCCCAGGTCGCGATAGCGTTCCACCACCTCGGTGGCGGCTACAAGGTCATCGGCATCCATGGTGGCCAGGTGATAGGCGCCACCCGCCAATTCCCGTAGTACCTCCAACTCCCACTGCACGCCGTAGCGGGTTGTCACCAGGTAATCGATCTCGCCGATCACGAACGGAGAGACCACCATGTCCGGGTCCTTGGCCTCTATCCAAGCTGCGACCCGGTCATGTTGTGAACCGGACTCGATGAAGAAAGAAAGGAGACCGCTGGTGTCAGCGATGATCACCTCTCGCCGAATCCCTTCATGTACTCGTCGATGTTCCTTAACCACAGGTCGTCGCCCGGAAGAATCCCGGGCCGGGGCTTGGGACGGGCCACCGCGTCCTCGATGGCCTGACGAATCACCTCGGCTTCAGAGCACGACCGTTGTCGCGCTACGCGTGCCACGTCACGCTTCAGTGACTCCGGCAGGTAGATAGTGGTCTTGATCATGCCATACATAGTACCACCCGTCGTCGGGCCGAACCGGTCGCTATTGAGGCTGGAAGTCGTCTTGGTCTCGCCCATCCGCCACATTCTGCAATGAAACGAGTGCGTCTTGGCGCCTGCCGGGCCGGAGATCTTCGCACTTTTCAGTTCTTTTGCCCAGTCCGGCCTGATGAGCCCGTAGCCAGAGCGACCGGTCGGTAACTAGCCTGAGGCGGATGGACGCCGCCGAGTTTCGCAAGCACGGTTACCAGATGATTGACTGGCTGGCCGACTACTGGGAAGGGATCGAGGACAGGCCCATCCTTCCCGGTGTCGAACCCGGAGAGATCCGGTCGCGGATGCCGGACCGGGCCCCCGAGCGCCCTGAGCCGTTCGCCGACATCATGGCCGACCTCGACAGGATCGTGATGCCGGGCATCACCCACTGGCAGTCGCCCGGATGGTTCGCCTTCTTCCCCGCCAACTCGTCGCCTCCGGCGGTTCTGGGCGAGTTGGCCGCCGCCGGACTGGGCGTGCAGGGGATGCTCTGGGCCACCAGTCCGGCCTGCACCGAGGTCGAGTCACAGGTGATGGACTGGCTGGTTGACCTGATGGGCCTGCCCCAGGACTGGAAGACCGCCGGCCCAGGAGGCGGCGTGATCCAGGGGACCGCCTCGGAGGCCACCCACCTGGCGGTGGTGATCGCTCGCCATGCCAAGTCCCGTCAAGTGGCAGCCGACGAGATGGTGGCCTACACCTCGGCCCAGGCTCACTCCTCGGTGGAAAAGGGAGCGCGGGTGGCGGGAATCGGTCACCTTCGCCTGGTGGAGACCGACGAGGCCCAGGCTATGTCCACCGCCGCTCTCTCGTACGCGGTGGCCGCCGACCGGACGGGTGGGTTGACCCCGGCGTTCGTGGCCAGCACCGTGGGCACCACGGGGACCACCGCGGTCGACCCCGTGCGGGCCATCGGCGAGATCGCCCGCTCAGAGGGAATGTGGCACCACGTGGACGCCGCCTTCTCGGGGACCGCCATGATCTGTCCCGAGTTCCGCCACTACCAGGACGGCCTGGAGTTGGTGG
>JAPPKR010000248.1 GCA_028819835.1 bacterium
TCAACTCCAAGATCGCCGGGATCCCCTCTGCCGACCTGATCAGGGCCGTGCTGCCCTTCATCGCGGTGCTCATCGTCGACGTGCTGATCATCGCCTTCTTCCCACCCCTCACTCTGGGGCCGGTGAATTTCTTCTTCGGCTAGCTTTCCATGAAAGGTCCTTCCATGTCCAGAGACGACTTCCGCATCCTCTCCTTCGTGAACCACATCCCCGTCCACCCCAGGGTGGATGAGTTCCTGGCCGAGACGGCCCGCCGGGGAGTGGACGCGGTGTGCTCGCAGGGCACCGGGATGGACTTCGGCCCTTACATGCTGGGGAGCGGCACCCAGTTCACCAGCGAGAACTTCCGTGAGAACGTCCGACCCTACATGCGCTTCGCCAAGGAACAAGGCGTTCCGTTCGTGTTCTCGGTGGGGATCGCCGGGGGGCGCACCCAGTTGGACGAGTGCCTCGATCGGGTGGACGAGATCACCTCGGAGGAGGACCTGCCGCTCCGGATCGCGGTGATCGACGGAGAAGTCGACAGGGAGATGCTGGCCGAGCGGATCAGGAGCGGGGCGAAGGCCCCCCGGGCCGTGGAGTCGCCGCACCTCTCGGAGATGCTGACACCCGAGGACGTCGAGGCGTCCGAACACATCGTGGCGCAGATGGGACCCGAGCCGATCATGGCGGCCCTGGAGGCCGGGGTGGACGGAGTGATCACCGGGCGGGCCCTCGATGTGGGGATATACATGGCCCCTCCGCTGGCGGCCGGATTCCCTCGCGGGTCCACCACCCACATGGCCAAGGTGCTGGAGTGCGCCGGCCTGGCGCTCCATCCCGGCGACCCGTCCGAGCCGATCTACGGAGTGCTGGAGCCCGACGCCATCACCGTCTACCCGGTGTCGGACACCCAGGCCGCCACGGCCCGGTCCATCGCCAGCCACTCCATGTACGAGCGGGACAACCCCTTCATGGAGAAGAATCCGGGAGGGTATCTCGACCTGACCGACGCCACCTACACCGAGGTCCCCGGCTCGGGGGTGCGCTCGGAGGGGGCCATCTGGGTCGACACGCCCTACACGATCAAGCTGGAAGGCGCCCGGCGAGAGGGGTACCGCACCATTGCGGTCTTCGGTGTGCGGGAACCGGCTTTCATCGACTGCCTGGACTGGTTCCTGGACAACATCCGCTCCACCATCTCCGGGTCACCGCGCTTCGGGCACCTGGATGAGGGCAAGCACTACCAGATCACCTTCGACCAGTACGGGCGCAACGGCGTGCTGGGGCCCAACGAGCCGCTCCGGGGACGGACGCCCCATGAGATCGGCCTGCTGGTGGACGTCATCGCCGAAACCCAGGAACTGGCCGAGAACCTGGCCTACTTTATCTGCATGGAACTGTGGATAAAGCCCTACCCGAACCGCCAGACGTCGGCGGGGAACCTGGCAACCCGGTTCGCTCCCCCCACCATCAATGTGGGCCCGGCGTTCTCGTTCAATGTGTGGCACCTCCTGGAGGTGGAAGACCCGCTGGAACTCTTCCCCTACCAGGTGGTCGACTTCCCGAGGGGGCGCTGATGCCTCGGCTTCGCGACTTCGCCAAGACCCTTCGGTCCAAGAACTGCGATCCCTTCAACACCACCTTCGACGTGTTCTTCGACTCCGAAGCGGCGTACCGGCAGGTGAAGGACTCGGGACGGATCACCGCCGAGGTGCTGGCGCCGCTGTACGGGCTCACCCACGACCAGGTGCTGGGCATCTACTTCCTGGACAACGCCCTGGCTTTCAAGGTCACCATGGTGAAGGACATCGCCTCCTCCGATCCGGCCTGCAAGGACGTGTTCGGCGCCCACCAGCACCTGATGCTCGCCGATCTCGAGATACCGGAGGAACAGAGATGAGACTGTTGGACCCCCGAGCCGAGGAATACCGCCGGATGGACGGCGCCGATCCCCTCAAGCCCGTCGAAGCTGTGGAACTGAACGTGGGCATCCTCAACTCCCGCTGGGAGTCGATGACCCGCATCGCCGCACTGGTGGACGAGCGCCTCCGGCGCCTGTCGTTCATCAGGGACGTTCGGCACTGGAAGATCAAGCACTCCGAGCCCACGCCCCAGGAGGTGATCGATCAGGTGGTGGGTTACAGCCACTTCGCGGTGCTGGGACTCGGCAACTGAGGGGCTTGCACAGCGTGGAGTTGCCACGATGGAACCGAGTTGAGAAAGCGGGGGCTGGGAACGGTGGTGCTGATCACCGAGGCCTTCGAGGAGTTGGCCAAGGCCACCCTGGCCAGCAGGGGAGTGCCCGACCTGCCCATGGTGATCTTCCCGCACCAGACCGAGGTGATGACCACCGAGGAGTTGCGGCCGTATGTGGAGTTGGCGGTTGATAATGAGATCGTCCCCCTCATCGAAGCGGTCCGGGAACCCTTGGCCTGAGCGGCCGGAGGCTGGCGTCTAGATGGAGTTGTTGTCCCGGGAGCTTGACTGTCCGACCGATCTGGGCCTGGACGCGATCCAGGACTGGTTCCACGGAGAGGACCTCTCCGACGGACTGCCGGTGATACCGCCCACGCCCGGGCGGGTGTCTGCGATGGTGGCCGGGAGTGGACGAGACCCGGGTGAGGAGATCGGGATAATAGATCCCAAGCGGGGGGTGGCGACCGTGGAAAAGCTGGCCATCAACGCGGTGATGGCCGGGTGCCTTCCCTCCTACATGCCGGTGATCGTCGCCGCCGTCTCGGCCATGTGCGAACCCATCTTCAACCTGCACGCCATCCAATCCACCACCAACCCGGCCACGCCCCTGGTGGTGGTGAACGGGCCGATCCGCCGGGAACTCTCCATGAACACCGACCGCAACCTGCTCGGTCCCGGCAACCGGGCCAACGCCACCATCGGCCGGGCCCTGCGGTTGGCCATGCGCAACCTGGGGGGCGCCTACATCGGCGTGGACCAGGCCACCCACGGAAGCCCGGCCAAGTACAGCCTGGTGGTCCCCGAGGACGAGGAGTCGAGTCCCTGGGAGCCGCTGCACGTCCAGTTGGGGTACAGGCCGGATGACTCCACCGTCTCGGTGGCGGGCATCGAGTCGGTGATCAACTCCACCGCGGTGTGGTGGACGCCCGACTCCCTGGCCAAGATGCTGGCCAAGACCCTCCGCTCCACCGCCACCAGCCAGTTCTTCTCCCGGGGGACCCTCACCCTGTTGATGAGCCCTGCCCACGCCGGGGTGTTCGCCCGGGACGGGTGGAGCAAGAAGAGACTTCGGGAGCACCTGTGGGAGATGGGGAAGGTCCCGCTGTCCGACTACCCGCCCGAGGGCAACATCCCGCAGGGAGATTGGACGGTGGATGAAGACCGGGTGCTGATTTGCGAGACGCCCGACGATCTGCGGATCGTGGTCGGGGGCGGCACCGAGGGAAACGCCTCCCACTCAGTCTTCTTCTCGGGATTCTGCCTCTCCAAGGGCGTGACCAGGAGGATCGAGTGACCAGGGACCTGCTGGACCATCTTCGCTCCGAGGTGGAGCCCCGGGTGGACGCCTGGGAGGAGGAAGGCCATGTTCCGCCCGAAGCGCTCTGGGAGGTGGGGCGCCGCTTCGGGCTGCTGGGGATGATGACTCCCGCCGACCGGGGCGGGCATCCGAGGCCGTGGGCGGAAATTGTGGCGGTGGCCGCCGCCCTGGGCCGTGTGTACCGGCCTTTCGGGTTCCTGCTCACCAACGCACTGATCGCCGGGTACCTGGCGGAGGTCGCCAACGACCTGCAGTGGAACAGGCGCGGGCTTCCCATCGTGGAGGGTCGGGCCGCTTCGGTGTTGGCTCTGAACGAGCCCGGCTCCGGTAACGACCTGGCGGCCCTTGCCACCATTGCCGAGAAGCGTGATGGCGGTTTCCGGCTGACCGGGACCAAGACCTACATTCCCAACGCCGACCAGGTCGACTTCCTGCTGGTGGCCGCCCGGGAGTCCCCGGATGCCGATCCGTCGATCTACGCGGTTGATCCCGGTGCGCAGGGAACCCAGGTACGGCGACTGGGCCCGACCATGGCGCTGCGAGGAGTGCACCTGTGCGAGGTGGAGTTCGACGGGTGCCTGGTGGCCCCCGAGGACCGGATAGGTGAGATGAGAGACCTGTGGCCGCATCTGGGAAGGAGTCGCTTGCTCACCGCTGGGTTGGCGCTGGGATGTGCCACCGAGGCCTTGGAGTTGGCTCTCGAATACACCGCCCGGACCCGCCGGTTCGGAAAGCCCCTTAACCGCCAGGGTGCGGTGCAGCAGAGTCTCGCCGCGATGGGAATAGCGGTGGAGACCGGCCGGGCCTATCTGGATCACGCCGCGTCGCGGGTCGACGCCGGCGAACGGGCGTCGCTTCAG
>JAPPKR010000172.1 GCA_028819835.1 bacterium
TACAACCCCCAACACCCCCAAACCGATTTGCAAAAAAGATAGAAACACCCCCCAGGGGGGTGGATCCATACTCGCCTCTGGCGGGACTTCCGTGAGTGACGGAGGGAAAGGGTCTCGGGTGTCCCGTTGCTATCTTGACGCTTGATGGCCCTGTTTGTGACGGCCCGGGAACGCCGCCTGTGGCTCTGGGCGCTTGCGGCGGTGGTAGCCATCTACTCGACCCTCGGCCTGACGGGGACCCTGGCCCGGCGGACCAGCGAGGGCGGCGATCCGCTCGACGTCTTCCTGTTCTTCTTCGTGGTGGGCCTCCTGGCGATGACCGTGCTGGCCTACGGCCTCCAGATCCGGCCCCGGGGCGCCGAGATCGGGGTCCTGGTCGGGATTGCCATGGTCTATTTCATGATGTTCGCCCGGATGACGCTGGCGGAGCGAACTCATCTAATCGAATACGGCGTGCTGGCGACCTTCGTCCGCGAAGCGCTCTATGAAGGCAGGAACGGGGGTCGACGCATCCCGTCCCCCGGCGTCCTCGCCATCCTCGTGACGACCCTGGTGGGGACCGTTGACGAATACCTCCAGGTGTTCATACCCAGCCGGGTGTTCGACCCGGTCGACATACTGTTCAACTTCCTGGCGGCCGTGATGACCGTCGCGGCCCTGGGAGTCTTGACCTGGATCCGAGGACGCTCCCGGTCTCGCCGCACAGGTTGAGAACCGGACCTCACCTCGACGCCCCTTTCGGCCACAGTTAGCCGGGAGGGTCCGCCTATCATCAGATAAAGGAATCTGAACATGGGAGGTGGCAAGATGAAAGCAGTCCAACGATCGGCCCTCAGGGAAGCGGGATTCACCGAGCCCCAGACAAATGCTCTGGCCATGGCTTTGGAGCCGCTGGCAACCAAGGAAGAATTGAAGGGCCTCCTGGAAGTGCTCCGCAAAGACCTGGAAGTGCTTCGCACTGACCAGCGGTGGATGAAGTGGTTGGGAGGGGCCATCGGCCTAACCGTGCTGGCAGAAGTGGTCAGCGGCTTCTTCTCCTAGTTCATCGGCCCGGCACCGCTGGGAGCCCCTCTGTTCGACCTCTGATATCCACCCCTCTTCGGCCGCAGTTAACAGAGATTGTCCGCCTATCATCCAGATGAAGGAATAGGAAACGGGAGGTGGCATGACAAGAGCCAGCCAACGATCGGCCCTCCGGGAGGCGGGATTCACTGAGCCCCGGACAAATGCTCTGGCCATGGTTTTGGACGCGATCCGCAAAGACCTGGACGCGATTCGCATTGACGTGCGATGGATGAAATGGGTAGGAGGGGCCATCGGCCTGGCGGTGCTGGCCGAAATGGTGAGCGGCTTCTTCTCCTAGTTCATCCGGGCCCGGCATCGCTGGGAAGCCGTCTGTTCGGTCTTTGGTTTCCGCCCCACTTCGGCCACCGTTAGCCGGGGATGGTCCGCCTATCATCGGAGAAAGGAATAGGAAGAGGGAGGTGACATGACAAAAGCCAGCCAACGATCGGCCCTCCGGGAGGCGGGATTCACTGAGCCCCAGACAAATGCTCTGGCTATGGTCTTGGACGAGATCCGAACAGACCTGGGCGCGATGCGCCAAGACCTGGACGCGATGCGCATTGACATTCGGTGGATGAAATGGGTGGGAGGGGCGATCGGCCTGGCGGTGCTGGCCGAAATGGTCAGCGGCCTCTTCTCCTAGTTCATCGTCCCGGACATCGCCCGGCACGGAGGGGATCCCTGCCGGATCCGCCGAGAGCCGGAACCTAATCCAAGAACTCGTCGAGCCCGATCGTGAATCGATGGTGGCGGATCTTGGAGAGCGCCTTGCGCTCCATCTGGCGGATTCGCTCCTTGGTCACCCGGAACTGCCGGGAGAGTTCCCCCAGCGTCCAGACCCGCCCGTCCTCCAGCCCGAACCTCAGCCTCAGGATCTCCTGTTCCCGGTCTCTCAGGTTCTTCAGCACATGGGCCAGGTACCTCTGCAGGAAGGCCAGGGTGGCGGCGTCCAACGGGTCCTTGGCGTTGAGGTCCTCCACCAGATCGCCCACCGTGGTGCCATCGTCCTCGGATCCCACCGGGTCCTGCAGGGAGATGGGACGCTGTGACAGCCTCACCATCCGCTCCACCACCTCCGGCCCGACCTCCAAGCGGGCGGCCAACTCGGCGGTGGTGGGCGGCCGTCCATGTTTCTGAGTGAGTTCCCGGCGGGCGTCGTTGAGCGGCGGTATCAGAGCGGCCAGGTAGGCGGGGACCCTGATCAGCCGGGACTGCTCTGAGAACATCTTGATCATGGGTTGTCTGATCCACCAGACCGCGTAGGTGGAGAACCGAAAGCCCTTGCGGTGGTCGAAGCGCTGGGCGGCTTTCATGAGCCCGAGGTTTCCCTCCTGGATCAGATCCAGCAGGAGCGCTCCGTTCATGGAACCGAAGGTCTTGCGGGCGATGGACACCACCAGCCGCAGGTTGGACTCGACCATGCTGTTGTACGCCCTCTCCCCCTGCTCAACCCGCTTCCCGAGGTCTCGGCGCTCCCCGGCCGAAAGCCCCTTTTCTGCCAGTTTCTCCCCCGCCCGGACACCGCTCTCGATCTGCACGGCCAACTCCACCTCCTGTTCGGGGGTGAGCAGCGCGTAGCGCCCGATCTCCCTGAGGTACTGGGTAACCGGGTCGCCCGGGGCCTCGGGCGGAGAGGACCCCGGCCGGTCACGCCTTCCCCCCACATCCTCCACTTCCTCCACAACCCGGATCCCCTCCTCCGAAAGCCGGTTCATCAGGTTGATCCATCTTCCCTCCTCTTCCTGCGACTCCTCGTCGAACTCGTCGAGATCGGCCATCAGTTCGGAAACGGTCAGGAACCCCCGCTGGCGCCCTCTGCGGAGGATGGTCCCCATCCAGGCCTCGAAGCCCCCTCCCTCCGGGCTCATCGCAGGTCTCCGGTCAACTCTTGGCGCCGGCGCTCCAGTTCCACCACCTGTGCGAGGAGCCGGGGGCGCTGGGGATCGTCGGCAGCCAGCGACCGCATCCGCGCTCCGATGGCGTCCATCTCCCGGCGCAGCGCCGCTCCCCGGCACCGGATGACCAGCGGCCTCGGGTCGCCGGGCTCCGAACCTTCGGCTGAGATCGCCAGCAACTCCCGGTCCACCTCACCGGGAGAGCGCTCCTGCTCCGATGGATCGGAAGGGCCCTCCTCCCTCCATGCGATCGGCGTGGGCTGGCCGATCGGAGTGACCCGCCAGTCGGCTTCCACCTGCTGGAATGCCTGACGGTAGAGGTCCTGGCCGAACAGGGTGCTGTCCACCTCCAGTTCCCTGAGCGCCGGGTGGTTGGCCAGCACCGCCTTGAGAAGCTCACGCTCCACGGCCGATCCCCTGTGAGCATGCCGGTCCCTGACCCGGGGCGCCGAAGCCGCGGAAGTGTCCGGCCGCCTCGCCCCCGCTCTGCCCGCTCTCCCCGCTCCCCCTGCTCCGCGGCGCACCACGGCCTGGATCTCGGAGAGGCCTGCACCGGTCATTCGCGACAGGGTCCGTTCGTACTCGGCCCTGGTGGCCTGGTCGGCCACCGCGGCCAGGAGCGGACCCAACTCGTTCACCGCCCGGGCGCGGGACTCCGGGTCGGTGAGATCCACTCCCGCCAGCCGCCTCTCCATGCGGTACTGGAGAGCCGGACGGGAGTCGTCCACGGCCTGGCGGACCTCCTCCAGGCGGTCCTCCTGCAACAGGTCGGCCGGGTCCTTCCCGTCGGGCAACTCCGCCACCCGCAGGTCCAGACGGCGCCCGCTCCGGCGGCTCACCCGCTCGCCCCTCAGCACCGCGTCGGAGCCCGCCCGGTCGGCGTCGAAGGCCAAGACGATCCGCTGTCCCAGGCGGCTCAGCACCTCCAGGTGGTCCTCTCCCAGGGCGGTCCCGCAGGTGGCGACCGCCGACTCCATCCCGGCCTGGTGCATGGCGATCACGTCGGTGTACCCCTCCACCACCACCGCCCGATCGGACCGGCTGATCTCTCTGCGGGCCAGGTGGAGGCCGTAGAGAAGCCTCGATTTGCGATAGAGGGGCGTCTCCGGCGAGTTGAGGTACTTCGGCCCGTCGCCGCTCATCAGCCGGGCGCCGAATCCCACCGGATCCCCCCGCAGGTCGTGGATGGGAAACATGATGCGTCCCCAGAAGCGGTCCCGGACCCCGTCGTCGCCGGGACCCCTGTCCCATCCGCGCCGCACCGCCAGACCGGCTCGCTCCATCACCGAGTTGGACACCCCCGCCGATCGCAGTTCGGTCCCAAGAGACGGCTCTTCGGTGGGCGAGAAGCCCAGGCCGAACTTCTCGATGAGCGCCCGGTCGTAGCCCCGGGAC
>JAPPKR010000021.1 GCA_028819835.1 bacterium
ACAAGATAATCACCAGGGTCTACAACCGCCTCCCCATGGATCCCGAGGAGGTGACCTCTTCGTACCTGGAGATGGCGGATCGTCTCCTTCCCTACGTGACCGACACATCCCTTCTGTTATGGAACGCAATAACCGATGGCCGCTCGGTGCTGTTCGAAGGTGCGCAGGGAACGCTCCTCGACATCGACCACGGCACGTATCCCTTCGTCACCTCCTCCAATCCCACCGCGGGCGGCGCGTTGATCGGGGCGGGGTTGGGGCCCACCGCCATCGACTCGGTGGTCGGAGTTGCCAAGGCCTACATCTCCCGGGTGGGCAGCGGTCCCTTCCCCACCGAGTTGTTCGACGAGGTCGGCGATTGGATGGTGGAGCAGGGCCGGGAGTTCGGCACCGTGACCGGTCGACGGCGGCGCTGCGGGTGGCTCGACCTGGTGGCTCTTCGCTACGCGGCGAGAGTCAACGGGTTGACGCACCTGTTCATCACCAAGCTGGACATTCTCTCGGGGCTCGACACCCTACGGGTGGCGGTTGGCTATGACGCCGCCGGAGACAGCCACCGGGAATTCCCCCGGCAGCAAAGGGTTCTCTACAAGTGCACTCCGGTCTACGAAGAACTGGAGGGATGGTCAGAGGACATCACGGGGGCCAGGAGGTTCGAGGATCTCCCGGCGGCGGCCCGCCGGTACATTCGGTTCATCGAGGAGAGGGTGGGAGTGCCGGTGGGCTGGGTCTCGGTCGGCCCCGAGCGGAGCCAACTGGTGGTGAGATAGCTCCCTGCCGAAGGATCAAAGCGACTGGGCGAGGGGGGCGGCAAGGTCGCCGTTGGGGGATACCGACAATTCCCGGGCGCCCAACCACCCGGCCATGTCCATGAGTTCTGCGGCGAGTTCCCGGCAGACCCTGGCCGCGTCGATGTCGGGCTCGCCGTAGCTGCCCAGCACCAGCAGGCGCTTGGCGCGCCGGTCCAGCTTCAGGTCCACGCGGGCGACCATCTTGTCCTCCAGCAGGAAGGGCAGCACGTAGTAGCCGTGGATGCGCTTGGGGCGGGGAATATAGATCTCTATCCGGTACCGGAAGTGGAAGAGGCGCTCCAGACGCGGTCGGTGCCAGACCAGGGGATCGAAGGGGGAGAGGAGCGCCCGTCCCTCGATGTGGCGTGGAACAATACGGTCGGGATCCAGGTAGGCCGGCTCCGACCAGCCTTCCACCTGCACTTCCCGTATCTCACCTGAGGCGACCAGGTCGGAGAGCCCCTTGCGGGCCGGCCAGACACCCATGCGGTAGTAGTCGGCGAGATCGGCCGCGGTCCCCACGCCGCAGCGCTCCACCGCCAACCGGAGCAGGCGACGGATGGCTTCTGGGCCCTCGACGGGCGGTTCGTCCAGCACCCAGGCGGGATGAACCCGCTCGGGGACGTCGAACCATCGGATGAAGTTCGGCCGGTCGGCCACGGTGACCGCCCCTTTCCAGAACAGCCACTCCAAGGCGCGTTTTCCCATGTTGTGCCCCCACCAGGATCCGCCGGACTTCCCCGGCTCGCTCAGGTCGGAAACCCGAAGGGGTCCCTCTTCAGCCACCTCCCGGCACACCTGTTGTACGTATTCGGGGTTGTCGTAGTTGACGGACTCGATCCATCCCCGAGGCGTCTCACGCATCCGGTGGACGAGGAGGGGTCGGTGGCCGATCGGCATCAGGGATCGCTCGTGCCCCCAGTACTCGAAGAGTTCCTGCGACGTCCAGAGCCACTGGTCGAGAAGATGGTGGGGATAGGCGCCCAGCCGGGAGAAGAAGGGGAGGTAATGTGCCCTGGCCAGCACGTTGACGGAGTCGAGTTGTACGACACCCATCGTGCCGAGGGCCTCCCGGAATCGGCTGGCGTCCGCCGGCTCCGTGGGACAGGACAGCCCGAGCCCTGTGGCGCTGATCGCCAACCGGCGGGCCTCGGCCGGGGTCAGTCGCTTCATATCCGCGACGGGAGGGACCCCGGGAGTGCGGCGGCGTTGGTCTCGAGGCACATCGGATAGGAGCCTATGGTCGTCTCCGCCGCCTTCAGCCTATTTGGGCTGAGTCGCCGGGCACCGGCAGGTAATCTCCCATAAGCGGTGGGACCACTGTCCCGCCGGACGATGAGATGATTGATCGCTACACGCTTCCGGAGATGGCCGAGTTGTGGTCGGCTGAACGGCGCTTGGCCACCTGGAAGAAAGTGGAGGAATTGGCGCTGGAGGCTTGGGCCGAGGCCGGAGTGGCGCCCGCTGAAGCCGTCACGGCAATCCGGAGGGCGCCGGTTCCCACTCCGAGACAGGTTGCGGAGCGGGAGGCGATCATCAATCATGACCTCGCTGCCTTTGTCGACGTCCTGGCGGCGGGCATGGAAGAGGGAGGGGAGTGGGTCCACTACGGGCTCACGTCCTCCGACGTGGTCGACACGGCTTCCGGCGTGATCATGGACGAGGCGGCCCGGCTGCTTATCGGTGAAGTCGAGCGGCTCTTCTCGGTGATCACGGAGGCGGCCCTGGAGCATCGGGAGACGGTGATGCTGGGTCGCACCCACGGGATGTGGGCCGAGCCCACCTCGTGGGGTCTCAAGATGGCGAACTGGGCTTTTCAGGTGGCCAGGGACCATGAACGGCTCGGCGCCGCCCGCCAAGCGGTTGCGGTGGGCAAGGTGAGCGGGGCGGTCGGAACCTACGCTCAATGTCCCCCGGCGGTGGAGGAACTGGTCTGCCGTCGTCTCGGCATCAGGTCTGAACCCGCCTCCACCCAGGTGACCGCACGGGACCGCCACGCCCAGTTCCTGGGAGCCATCGCTTTGGCGGGGGCTTCGCTTGAGCGTTTCGCCACCGAGATCCGCCTGCTGCAGCGCAACGAGGTGGGAGAAGTGGCGGAGGGATTCCGGCCCGGCCAGAAGGGATCTTCGGCCATGCCTCACAAAAGGAACCCGATCACCTCGGAGAGAATGGCCGGTATGGCCCGGTTGCTGCGGGGGTACTCGACCTCCGCACTCGAGAATGTGGCGCTGTGGCATGAGCGGGACATCAGCCATTCCTCGGCCGAGCGGGTGATCATTCCCGACGCCTGCACCGTACTCCACTACATGCTGGTGACCTTCACCGGCTTGATGGAGCGTCTGAAGGTGAACGCGGCGCGGATGAGGGCCAACCTCGATTCGACCGGAGGCCTGGTGGTCAGCGGGGCGCTTCTGTCGGAGTTGATCCAGCAATCCGGCCTCAGCCGTAACGACGCCTACCGGATAGTGCAACGCAACGCTGCCGAGGTACTTGAAGGCGGCGGGGTCCTGTGGGAGAAGCTGGCCGCCGACCCCGACGTGACGGTCCCGGCGAACCGGCTGGAAGAGGTTTCCGACCCGATGAGGTTCCTGGCGGAGACTCCGGTGGTCTTCGACCGACTCCGGGCCCTCAACCTGCCGCCCCACTGATTGACTGCCGGCTGACGGGCTATCCCAGCCAGGCTCCTTAAAGGGTTTCGGCTGGCGGGGGGACCCACCAGCCGAAACAGTCGATTACTTACGGATTGGGATCAGCTACCCGCGGGCGATCTCCAGCCAACTGTCGACCCGGTCGCGGTTGGATGCGATCCAGGCCTCGGCGTCGGCCTGCACATCGGCGTCGGAGTACTCGTCCGCGGCGGCCATCTTGGCATTCTGAGCGGCGATGTCGCTCAACGGAATCGCCACCACCTCCAGGAGACGGCGGATATCCGGGTTGTCATCCAAGAAGTTGGTGTTGGCCACGGCTCGGATGTCGTTTACGCCGTGCTCGTACACCCACACCGCGTTGTCGCCGTCCACCAGGGAGTCGGCGGTCCAGTTGGGCGTGTAGGCGTAGAACAGCACCGACTCACCGGCATTCACCCGGTCGATGACGCCTCGGACCAGGTCGTCGTAGTTACCGACGATCTGCTCCACGCTGGCGCCCCAACTCTCATCGGCGATCAGGTCGTTGATCCAGGTGTTGCATCCCCAACCGGCGTTGCATCCGATCAGGTCGGCCTTGCCGTTTCCGTTGGAGTCGAAGACGCCGGCATTGGCGGCTACGTCAGCCATGGAAGAGATTCCCAACCGGTCGGCCGTGGCCTTGTCGACCATCCAGCCCTCGACGCCCCCCTTGGCTACTTCATAGCCGACGGGTTCGATGGGCAGGTCCACCGCTTGGCCGGTGACGTTCTCCCCTTCCAGGAAGATGTCATGGTTCGGGAACCAGCCGTTGGCCCACAGGTCGTACTGCCCGGCGGCCAAAGCCGGATAGAAGGAGAAGGGCTGCAGCTCCGCCAACGCCGGATCGGTGACCTCGTGTCCGAGTTCTTCGATCAACTGAGCGTAGATGGCGGCCT
>JAPPKR010000183.1 GCA_028819835.1 bacterium
CGCTGGTCGACGTGGGGGCGGGGACCGGCCGGAGCTGTCTGCCCTACGCGCGGGCAGGACACAGGGTCACCGCGGTGGAGAAGAACCCCGGAATGGCGGCCGGTCTTCGGGAGGAGGCCGACTCGGAGGGGCTGGAAGTGGAGGTGGTGGTGGGCGCCTGGCCGGATGCGGCGGTCTCCACCCCTGTGGCCGACGTGGTGCTGTCGAGTCACGTTGTGTACGACGTGGCGGAGATCGGACCTTTCATCAGGGCTCTGGGAGGTCACTGCCGTCGGGGGGCGGTGGTGGAGATGACCGACGTCCACCCCTGGACCAACATGAATCACCTCTACCGGGCCATTCACGATCTCGACCGCCCCGAGGGCCCGTCGGTGGAGGACCTGGTGGAGGTGATCGTCTCCGAACTGGGCGCCGAGGTGGGGGTCGTGCGCTGGGAGCGGGCGCCGGACCTGTGGTTCCGGACCTGGGAGGAGGTCCTGGCCTACTACGGGCGGCGGGTGGCGGTTCCCCGGGCGAGACGGGCTGAACTGCGCCCGCTCCTGGAAGGACATGTCGTGGCGAGAGACGACCGCCTCTATGTCGAAGAGGGCCCCAGGACTCTCGCCACCCTGTGGTGGTCTCCGGACCGCTGAGCGGTTTATGGACGGCGGGGCGGGGACGGGCGTTGCCATAATCAGGGGGATGAATGAGAACCCCCTTACCGAGAGCATCCCCTCCGGCGCCGAGGAGGGCGATGCCCCGCTGGCCGAGGCGCGCAGGGCGCTCGAGGAGTTGACCCAGGCGGAGGGCGCCGATGGGCTGGCGCCCGCCGAGCGGCTGGCCGACCTGTTGGAGGGGTTGCTGGAGGAAAGGGAAGGAGGGGGAAGCTGAGTCGGCGGCGGCTCGACCAGGAGTTGGTGGAGAGAGGACAAGCCGGGAGTCGCACCGAGGCTCAGCGGCTGATCACCGCGGGCGGCGTGCGGGTGGAAGGGGTGCTCTCCCCGCGGCCCGCCACCCTGGTGGGGACCGCGACCGGCATCTCGCTCATGACGGAGGGGCCCCGCTTCGTTTCCCGCGGGGGAGACAAGCTCGATCACGTCCTCGAGGTGCTGGGAGTCGACCCTGCGGGGAAGCGATGTCTGGACGTGGGGGCCTCCACCGGCGGGTTCACCGATGTCCTCCTCCAGAGAGGGGCGCGCCGGGTGACCGCCCTGGACGTGGGTTACGGCCAACTCCATTCCCGGCTGGCCCGGGATCCCCGCGTGGAGGTGGTGGACCGGACCAACATCCGCCACGTGAATTCCTCACGGCTGGGGCTCTTCGAAGTGGTGGTGGCCGACCTATCCTTTATCTCGTTGTGTACGGTGGTCGACCGGCTGAGTGAGTTGGCCGAGGAGGGAGCGGACTGTTTGACCCTGGTGAAGCCCCAGTTCGAGGCCGGCCGCCGCTCGGTCGGAAAGAGGGGTGTGGTGCGAGATCCCCGGGTGCACTCGGAGGTGATCCGCAAGGTGGGAGCCTGCCTCATGGGATCCGGCCTCGGTCCCGCGAGGGTGGTGGCCTCCCCGCTGCGGGGCGCCAAGTCCGGAAACAGGGAGTTCTTCATATGGTCTGTGAAAGGGGCAGCCGAGGTGGAAGGATGGGAGGAGCGGTGAGAATCGGCGTGGTTCCCAACCGGGTCCGAGAGACGGCGGTGAGGTTTACCCGAAATCTGGTGGCCGAGGCTCGCAACCGCGGGTGGGAGGTGTGGGTGGACGACGGGGAGGGATTGGATCCGTCCGAGGGGCCTACCGACCTGGTGATCGCCACCGGCGGGGACGGCACCATGCTACGGGCGGTTAGCCTGGCCTACCGGGCGGATAGGCCGGTGCTGGGTTTCAACCTGGGGACGCTCGGTTTCCTGGCGGAGGCCGACCCCGGCCACCTCACCCGAACCCTCGACCGCCTGGAACAGGGCGACTACCGGTTGGTCCCCCGGATGACGGTGATGGCCGAACTGAACGGGCTGACCGACCTGGGGGTTAACGATGTCGTGGTGGAGAAGATCGACAGCCAGCGTCTGATCGAACTGGAGGTGGAGGTCGACTCCGAACCGATGCTCTCCTACCGGGCGGACGGGCTGGTGATCAGTACTCCCACCGGCTCCACCGCCTACAGCTTCTCGGCGGGAGGACCCCTCCTCGACACCCGGGTGGACGCGCTGGTGATGACCCCGGTGGCGCCGCACTCCCTGTTCTCCCGGTCGCTGGTGCTCTCGCCCGAGTCGGTGATCCGCTGCCGGGTGGCCCGCGACCGGCCGGTGCAGGTGTCGGTGGACGGCCGGACCACCGCCTCGCTGGGCATGGACGATGAGGTGGTGGTGCGCCGGGGGCCCCGACCGGTGATGTTCGTCGCGTTCGAGCGGGTCGCTTTCTCCACCGTCGTCACCGAGCGGTTCGGACTGTGAGGCGATGCTCGACGAACTGATCGTTGAGAACCTGGGGGTGATCGAGAGGGCGGAGTTCCGCCCCGGCCGGGGCCTGGTGGTGATGACCGGGGAGACCGGGGCGGGCAAGACCCTCCTCCTGGGCGCGCTCCGGCTCCTGATGGGAGAAGCCGCCGACGCCGGGGCGGTGGGGCCGTTCGGATCCGAGACGGTGGTGGGCGGCCGATGGATCGTCAACGGAGAGGAGATGGCGGTGACCCGCCGCGTCCCGAGAAAGGGAAGAAGCCGGGGGTATCTGGACGGGATGGTGGCCTCTGTCGCGTCGCTCTCCGAGGCTGTGGGTGGTCTGGTGGAGATCATCGGACAGCAGGAGCACCTCCGGCTGCGGCGGCCGGGACAGGTGCGGGAGTTGCTCGACGCCACCCTGGACGAAACAGGCATGGAGGCGATGGCGTCCTATGCGAAGAGTTGGGAGGAGAGGCGCCGGCTGGAGGGGGTTCGGGCCGAGTTGGGCGGGGGCCGGGCGGCCTTGGAGCGGGAGTTGGACATGGTCACCTTCCAGGCCGACGAGATCGAGGCTGCCGGGTTTTCCCCCGGAGACGACGCCCGGCTGGTCTCCGAGGCCCGTCGTCTTCGCAACCGGGAGGCTCTGCGCGCCCACCTGGGCCGCGCGGGGGAGTTCCTGGCCGCGGCGCGGGAGTCCCTGGGGGAGACCTCGGGTGCACTGAGTGCGGCCTTGTCGCTCGATCCGGGTCTGGGGGAGTTGATGGCGGCGGTCGACTCGGCGGAGCAGTTCATGGAGGACGCTGCTTACCAGGCGGAAGCCGCCGGAGAGAGCCTGGACACCGACGCCGGGACGCTCGAAGAGTTGGAGCGACGCCTTGCCCGGCTGGGAGATCTGCGTCGCAAGTACGGGTCGACGCTGGAAGAGGTGCTGGCGTTCGAGTCCCGGGCGAGGAGGCGCCGTGCAGAGGTCCGGGAGATGCTTCTGACCGCCGACGACCTGGAGGCCGACCTGGCGGCGGCGGAGGGAGAGGTCCTCCGCTGGGGCGAGGCGCTGTCGGAGGCCCGGCGGCGGGCTGCCCGAGAGTTGGCCGAGACCGCATTGGGGCATCTCCGGGATCTGGGCTTCGGAAGGCCGGTGCTCCGGTTCGAAGTGTCCGACGCCCCGGCGGCGGCGCACGGTTGCGACCGGGTCAGGTTGCTGTTCGCATCCGACGAACGGCTCACCCCCGGTGAGGTGGGAAGGGTCGCCTCGGGAGGGGAGTTGAGCCGCCTGGTGCTGGCGCTCCGGCTCGCTGGCGGGACCGGGGCCGCTCCCACGATGATCTTCGACGAGGTGGACGCCGGGCTGGGAGGAGCCGTGGCCCTCTCCCTGGGAAGGAAGCTGGCGGCCGTCTCCCGGGGCACGCAGGTGCTGTGCGTCACCCACCTTGCCTCGGTGGCCGCCTTCGCCGATCAGCACTGGGTGATCGAGCGGGAGGGGACCTCCGCGTCGCTGGGCCCGGTCGATGGCGACGAGCGGGTGGCGGAGCTCTCGCGGATGATCTCGGGCGATTCGGACAGCGTATCGGGAAGAAGCGCCGCCCGCGGACTACTCGAATCTGCCGTATCCCAGGGCGGATGATCGCCCGGCGGCACAGTTGGCGGAGACTTCAATAGCGCGCAATCTGAAAGTAGCACTTTCAATCTGGGCGGGTTCTGGCATCGATAAGGGCGCCGCCGGACGAAGCCGACCTCATCTGGACCGGGTAAGCATAAACCTATAGTTGAGGTTGAGTTGCCATTTCTTGCTCCCTTGTGGGAGACAGCGAACCCTTGGGTGAGGCGCGCCCGGACCGGATCGTCTAATCTCAGGGAGATGAGCTTTGTGTTGGTCAAAAACGAGCCGCCGGTCACCCGGATCGTTCTCAATCAGCCCCGTCGCCGGAATC
>JAPPKR010000298.1 GCA_028819835.1 bacterium
CGGGTTCTGGATGGACGAGATGGTGTCGTGGGTGGTCGCCAACATGGAAACCGTGCTGGACGTCATCAAGTGGCCTTTCTCGTTCCTGTTCCAGAACTTCGTGGTCAGTCCCGATTACCACCCGTGGTGGGAGCTGACCGACATGCCCTGGCTCCTGGTGTGTGCCATCGTGCTGGTGGTCGCCACCCTGACCCGCAATCTCAGGGTCGGGATCGGCCTGGCCTTGATGCTGGCGCTCTGCGGGTTGTTGGGCAACGAGTTCTGGGAGGAGACCGTCGTCACCATCGGCCTGGTGGTGGTGTCGGTTGTGATCTGCGCGATCATCGGCATTCCCCTCGGCGTGCTGTGCGGCCGCGTCGACGGCGTATGGAACGCGGTGCGGCCGGCTCTCGACGCCATGCAGGTGGTCCACGCCTTCGTCTACATCATCCCGTTCATCTTCTTCTTCGGGCTGGGACCGGAGCCGGCCACCATGGTGACGATGGTGTTCGCCATACCTCCCTTGATACGGCTGACCAACCTCGGGATCCGCCAGGTCCCGGCCGACGTGGTGGAAGCCAGCCGCGCCTACGGGGCCTCGGAGTGGAGGGTGCTGCTGGATGTGCAGATCCCCCTGGCTCGCCCCGCCATAATGACCGGGCTCAACCAGACTCTGCTGCTCTCCATCTCGATGATCGGCATCGCGGCCATCATGGGCGCCAGCGGACTGGGCCTACTGGTGTTCCGGGCGGTCATCAACATCGACACTCCCCTCTCGACTTCGGCGGGCCTGGCCCTGTTCATCGTGGCGGTGGTGCTGGACCGCATCTCCCAGACCGAGTCCGGCGAGGGCGTCAACCTCTTCACCCGCATCTACCGGGCGTGGGCGCACCGGCGCGATCCCGAGGCACTGCTTGCCGGCTCGGGCGGCGGCGACCCGGACGCCACCGAAGGCACACCCGCCCCGGCCGGCGCTTCGGAGCGCACCTGGGCCGTGGTTGCGCTGATCGGTTCGGCGGTCGGGATCGTCTCGGTATTCCTGCCTTGGAGCCTGGACTCGGGGCTGATCTCCGGCTATAGCCGCGCCGCCGATCTCGATCTGGCCGGGCTGAGCGCCAACGGACTGGCGGCCGAGGGAGGGAGCTACTTCGGGATCGCCGTCTTGGCCATGAGCCTGCTGGTGCTGGGTGCGGCGCTTACCACTTTGACCCGCCCGGGCCGGGGTGCTCGATGGTTCGGCGCCGATGGAGCGCTGTTGTTCGCCGGGGGCGCGGTGATCTCCGCAGCTTCCTACCTGTGGATCGGGCCCTCTCCCGAGGCGGTGTCCCACCAGGACGGGATCGGGACCTGGGTGGCCCTGGCGGGTGGCGTGATCGCGGTGATCGGGTCGGCGCTCTGGATACGCGTCGCCCCCTACAGCCCGCTCCGTCCTCTACGGATCAACATTTCATTCAGCCGGATCGCCATAGCCGTGGTGATCGTGGGCCTCCTCGCCGTAGCGGGCCTGTCACCCTGGTTTGTGGACGCCCGCGCCCAGTCGGTGATCACCCCCGAATTGCAGGCCGAGATCGACGAACTGGAGAAGGAGGCCCGAGAAGACGCCTCCAAAGCGGGACAGAACGCCATATCGATCGCCACCCTGGTGGCCGAGGCGCAACGTAAGAACCCCATCGCCGCCGACGGCTTCGAGCAGAAGGGGCCCGGCCTGGGACGCCTGGCGCTGTGGCTGGGGGTGGTGGGGGCCCTGTTCAGCCTGCCGGCCGCCGGTTTGTTCGGCGGCGGGGAGCGGCGTCGCTGGATGTGGAGCGTGGCCGTCTCGGCGGTCGGTGTGGGAGTCCTGCTTGCATCCGGCGGTTGGATCGCCTCGTTGGTCCGCTCTTCCGATCCCAATTTCGTCAGCGGGTTTGGCTCGTTCCTATGCCTTCTGGCAGGTTTCTTCCTTTTCATCTCCTCGCGAGGTGTCTTGAAAGAGTTCCGCCGGTCCAAGGTCTACGAGAGCGACTCGGGGCTGATGGCCCAAGCTGGGAATCCTCAGACCTCCATGGCCACGGAAGCGACCTGATTCACAGAGGAGGCAAGCACTAAAGGAGGACCTCGACACAACCACAACGGCCAACGAAGGAACAGAAAAGGAGTACTACATGAGAAAAAGACATATCAGGCATCTGATCGCCGTCCTCTCGGTGCTGGCGCTCTTGGCGGCGGCATGCGGTGACGACGGGGACGATGCAGAAGTGGCGGAGGAGCCCACGGCTACCACCGCCGCCCCTGCCGACACGACCGACGACGCCATGGATGATGACATGGACGAGCCGGACGACGCCATGGATGATGACATGGACGAGCCGGACGAGCCCACGGACATGGCCGACGACATGGCCCTTCCGGGCGACGGCGTTTCGGTGACGATGGCACGGGCCAACTGGTCGACCGGCTACATGCAAGCGGCTATCGTCGCTGCGCTGCTGGGCGAGTTGGGCTATGACGTATCGGACCCCGCCGACCTCGAGTTGGCGCCGTCCAACGCCTTCGTGGCGATGGCCAACGGCGAGTTCGACTTCTGGGTCAACTCGTGGTTCCCCAACCACAACCAGTTCCTGGCCGGTGAGATGCCCGACGGTTCGTTGGTCTCAGAGCACGTGACCACCCTCGGCTTCGAAATGGCCCGGGCAGGCGTGCAGGGGCTGATCACCAACAAGGCATTCGCCGAGGCGAACGGGGTCACCACCCTCGACGCCCTGGTGAACGATCCCGCCCAGTTCGCCGCCTACGAGGCAGCTGACGTGTCGCCTGGCGACGGCGTCCTCCAGATAATGGGTTGTCCGGAAGGATGGGGTTGCCGGGTCAACATCGACTCGTGGATCGCCAATGCCGGTTGGGAGAACGTCGAGCAGTTCGACATCGGCGGCTATGACGCCATGATCGCCGATGCGATCGCCCGCGACGCCGCCGGTGAGCCGTACCTGGTCTACACCTGGGCGCCCAGCCACTACGTTGGCGACCTCCGCCCCGGTGACAACTCGGTGTGGCTCTCCATCCACGACGACCCGATCTCCGACACCCAGATCGAAGGTCCCAAGTCGATCGGTAACCAGTGCACCACCGACCCCTGCAACCTGGGTTGGGACGCGGCCGACATTCGCGCCACCGGGAACAACGACTTCCTGGCCGCCAACCCGGCCGCCGCCCGGTTGCTCGAGTTGTTCACGATCAACCCGGTTGACGTGACCCTCCAGAACGTCACCTACAGCCTCGGCGAGAACACCGAGGACGACGTCAAGCGGCACGCTGACGAGTGGATCGCAGCCAACCGCGACCAGGTCGACGCCTGGCTCGCAGCCGCCCGTCTGGTCGGCTAACCCAAACCATGATGGATGAGGGCTCCTAACGGCGCCTTCATCCATCCCGTCTTTGTAGGAGGCCCCGTCTTTTCCGGCGGGGCCTCCTCTTTTGCGTTAATGTCGGTGTTTGACTGTGGCGAAAGGTCTCCTTACAAGGCTGACTGTTGGGTTGGTCGCGTTCGCGCTGATGGCCTCGGCGTGCGCATCCGACGAACCCTCGATTGACTCACCGGCGACGCGCCCGGGTGAAGGCGTATCGGTGACCATGGCGCGAGGGAACTGGTCGACCGGCTACATGCAGGCCGCCATATACGCGGCGCTGCTGACCGAACTCGGTTACCAGGTGAGCCATCCCGCCGATCTCGAGTTGCCTCCCTCCAATGCCTACCTGGCCATGGCCGAGGGCGAGTTCGACTTCTGGGCCAACTCGTGGTTCCCCAACCACCGCCAGTTCCTTGCCGGTGAGATGCCCGACGGCACATTGGTGGGCGACCACCTGACGGTGCTGGGCTGGCAGATGCGCACCGGCGGCCTGCAGGGAGTCCTCACGAATAGAGACCTGGTGGACGAGCACGGTATCGAGACACTTGACCAGATCGTGAACGATCCCGAGTTGTTCGCCATCTTCGACGCCGGCGACTCCACCCCCGGCGACGGCGTGCTCCAGTTGCTGGGATGCCCCGAGGGATGGGGGTGTCACTTGACCATCGACGCCTGGATCGAGAACGCCGGGTGGGAGAACGTGGAGCAGTTGGAGGTCGGATCCTACGACGTGCTGATCGCCGAAGCCATAGCCCGGGACGCCGAGGACGCCCCGTACATCGTCTACTCCTGGGCGCCGAGTTCCTATGTGGCCGACCTTCGCCCGGGCGACAACGCGGTCTGGCTCTCCACATCCACCGAGTCAATCTCCCCCAGCCAGACCGAAGGCCCGTCGACCCTGGACCCGGGACAGTGCTCCGCCGACCCCTGCAACCTGGGGTGGGACGCGGCGGACATCCGCG
>JAPPKR010000247.1 GCA_028819835.1 bacterium
TGACGGCATCAGGCAGTAGACCATGGCGTTGACCAGTTCATCGAAGGCGGCCCCGGTGAGTCCCGACTCGGGAATGGTCCCCCTCCAGGCCACGTAGCCGGCATAGGCGGGATCCACGCCCGGACTCAGGACTGATCTCGCCAGGGAATTTATGCCGTCCGCCGCCACCAGCAGGTCGGCGCGGGCCTCCTCGCCGTCGGAGAACTCAACCCGCACCTCGTCGCTGGTCTGGGTGAACCCGACCACCTCCTTTCGCAGGTGGTAGCGGTCTTCCCCGAAGTCTGAGAGGAGGCCCCTGTAAATGGTGTTCCAGGAACTGATCAGGGATCCCAGCCGCGTCTTGGACAACACCTGGCCGCACCGGTCGACGAACGTCCACCAGTACGGGGCGATGGAGACCTCTTCGGTGCGAAGCGGGCTGTGCTCGTCGAAGTATCGATAGGTATGGGGCAACAGGATGATCCCCGCCCCCCGGTCTTGGAGCGCCTCGGAGGAGCGCTCGAAGATGTCCACCTGGCACCCCAGGTCACGCAACAGCAAACCGGCGGTCAGACCGCCGATCGACCCTCCCATGACCGCCACCCTTGGCCAGCGGCTGTCGGTCAAGTCAAGCAGATCTCCCGAAGGTGGCGATCCGGTCCACCCTGCAGATGAACAGCACGCGACGCTCGTTCATGGACGGATCCCGCAAGCCGTAGGATCCCCCCGCTCCGGTGTACTTGTCCCAGATCTTGTCCAACTGGGCGGTAACCATCGCTCCTTCTTCGGGATCATCCTCGGAGACTTCCCGTTCCACGGTGCACTTCATGCTCATCCAGTGGTAGGGATTCTCCGGGTTCATCAGCATGACGGTGATCTGTGGGTTGGCTCTGATCCAGGAGGTCTTCTTCCGGTGAGCGGCTACGTTCACCAGCACCCGGTCCATGTCGCCGTCGTAGTCGAACCACATTGCAGAGAGGTTGGGGCGTCCGTCTCCACCCATCACGGCCATCACGGCGGTCACTTGCCCGTCCATCAGTTGCTTGTGGTCGGGGTCGACATCGTTCAGCCCGGCGATCTGGACGCGGTTGCCTATCGAGAACTGATTGGCCTGGAGGCCGTCGGCGACATCCAGGAACTGGGCCACTGTAATGGACATTGTCTGATGCTCCTCTCTGTGGGTTAGGGGTCAGAATACCCTAGCCGCGGGCGGTGTCTATCACCGCCCGGTAGGCGGTCGGGTCTATGCGGGCGTCGATCAAGCGGGGCCGGGGTCCGTCCATAGCGGCCGCCAACTGGGCTTGGTTTTCGGCCACCACGCCTTCCATCCCGCAGGCCCGGGCCACGGCCGCGAAGTCGATGGTGCGATAACGGACCGCCCCATGCCCTCCCTGGCCGGGATACTGCTTCAACTCGATCAGCGTCAACGCTGCATCGTTGAACACCACCACCACCACGTCGGCGCCGGTCCGCGCCACGGTCTCCAACTCGGCAAGGGGGATGCCCAAGCCGCCGTCGCCGGTCAGGCACACCGTCGGGGTCCCGGGGCGCGCCAACGCGGCCCCCAGGGCGGCAGGGAGAGCGTATCCCATGGTTGAGAGACCGTTGGAGATCAGAATCCGGCGAGGCTCGGTAACCGGCAAGAACGGCATCGCCACCAGAAAATGGGCCCCGGCGTCCAGAGTGACGGTGGCGCCGCCCTGTCTTGCGCTCCAATCCGCCACCGCCTCCACCGCCTGATGGGGAGTGAAGCCCGGTCCGTTCTGCCAAAGAGCGCTTCGGGCCTCCCGCCAGGCTTCCTGTCCGGCGCCGGTGGCCCACCGGTGGAGGCCCAGGTCGGGGGAGAGTGACTCCAAGATCGGGCCAACCGGTCCTTTGAGTTCCGCCTCGCCCGGGAAAAAGCGCAGGGGGTTGTCCCAGGGATTAATCTCGAGCACCGGCATCGGGTACTCGAATGCACGGGGAAGAGGCTCCATCGGGTCCATTCCCACCGCCAGCACCAGGTCGCCTTGCCGGAGCAGCGGCTCCTCGAGAAGAGAGCTTGTGAAGAGCCCGCCGAACTCCGGGGTGGTCTCGTCAATCAGACCCTTGGCGTGATAGGTGGTCAGAACCGGACAGCCTGAGTCCGCCACCACCCGCCGCACCTGCCTGATCCAAGGTAGGGCTCCCGTTCCGATGATCAGCAAGGGACGCTCCGCCTTTCGGACCAATCCCCGCATCTTGTCAGGCACAGATCCGGCCTCGATGAGAGGGGGCGGATCGGGGGGAAGATCGCCGGCTACGGAACTGTCCATGTCGATGTGGACCGCGCCTTGGGGGTGCGCCGCGGCCAGACAGGCCGCCGCCTCCGACGCCCGGGCCGTCCGCGAGTGACCCACCGTCCCGCTCCACTTGGTGAGGGGTCTCATCATGGCGGGCTGATCGAACTGCTGATGTCCCACCCAGGAACGGTTGGACGCCGGAACGGTGTCGCCCACCAGCACCAGGGGTTGTTTGTCCAGCGTGGCCTGGGCCATTCCGTTGGCGGCGGAGGCCACTCCCGGCCCGCGGGTGACGACCGCCGCGCCCACAGAGTCGCTCAAGAGCCCGTAGGTGGAGGCGGCGATACACGCTGCGGACTCCGTGTGGAAAAGGGTGAAGGGGATCCCCAGTGTTGCGGCGGCCCCCACTATCTCCAGGTTTGGGCCTCCTCCCGGCACCCCGAACAGGAGCTTTGCTCCTCCCGCTCGGAGGCCTTCGACCACCTGTCGGGCCACCCCCGCCGTCATGGGCTAGGCGAAGAGTTCGACAGTGACGAAGCGTATCTCGGTGTCCCCGGCGTTCTCGAAATCGTGGACCACCGAATCGGAAGGCGTGTGCGGCAAAAAGCTGGTGTCACCCTCCTCGTAGCGACGGATGTGATAGACGCCGTCCGCGGTGCGTTGCTTGCCGATCCCGCCCTTGACCACGGTCCAGAAGTAATGGCGGTCATGAAGGTGGAAGGCGCCTCTCTCGCCGGGCTGGAGACGTACCTCCCAAACTCCCACCTCGTCATTCCGGAACAGGAGGCGCGTTCCAAGTTGTCGGTTGCCGTCTCGCGCCTCGGCCAACTCACCAGAAAAGTCCTCGGTCCGGTACCGGCCCTTTTCAATAATCTCTACCATGCCGGTAAGGCTAGTTTCCTCCTCCGGCCCCGATGGCGAGGTCAGCCGCCGACGGCCCTGCCGCGGAGGATCCAAATGATGAACTGCGGAGTCAAATGGGTGATGCAATCCTAGGATGGCGTCCATGGGACCCAATATCAGTGGGAAAGCCCCGCAGGGAGGCGTTCTGGCGGGGATGCGGGTGGTGGAACTGTCCGCGTTCGTGGCGGTGCCGCTGGCCGGGCTGACGCTCTCCTCCCTGGGCGCCGACGTTATCCGGGTCGACCCTCCCGGCGGCGGCTTGGACTACGGGCGATGGCCGGTGACGGCGGAGGGCCGCAGCATTTACTGGGCAGGCCTGAACGCGGGGAAACGATCCGTCACCCTTGACATGCGAAGCGAGCCTGCAAGATCGACCCTGGTGGACCTGATCACGGCGCCGGGCTCGGATGCGGGCATTTTCATCACCAACCTGTCTCCCTCCTGGCTACCCTATGAGCGGCTGGCCGAGCGGCGGCCCGACATGATCATGGTGACGCTGCAGGGGAGTTCCGACGGGTCAGTGGCCGTGGACTACACGGTGAACGCCGCCATGGGCTATCCGGAGATAACCGGCCCCCCGGGCGCCGGCCCTGTCAACCACGTTCTGCCGGCCTGGGATGTGATTGCCGGCAACATGGTGGCGTCAGGGGTGCTGGCGGCCGAGCGCCACCGCTTGCGCACCGGGGAGGGCCAGTTGGTGCGCCTCTCCCTCACCGATGTGGCCCTCGCAACCGTCTCCACCCTCGGCCACATAGGCGAGGTGATGGTGAACGACCACGACCGGGGCTCCCACCGGAATTACGTGTTCGGCGCCTACGGGCGGGACTTCGCCACCTCCGACGGGAGGCGACTGATGGTGGTGGTGATAACGGACAGACAATGGAAGGACCTGGTGGAAGCCACGGGATCGGCCGATGAGATGCGTCGCATCGAGCGGCGGAAGGGTCTCGATCTGCGGAGAGAGGGTGATCGCTTCCGGGCGCGGGATGAGATCTCCACGGTGCTCGAGCCCTGGTTCGCAGCACGGACCCTGGCCGAGGCAGGTGAGACGCTGGGACGTCACCGACTGTGTTGGGGACCGTATCAGTCCTTTCGCCAACTGGTCACCGACGACCCCCGATGTTCACTGGAGAACCCGCTCTTTGAGAACGTGAGGCACCCTGGCATCGGTGAGTATCTCT
>JAPPKR010000205.1 GCA_028819835.1 bacterium
GAATCATCGTCGAGAACGCCTTCGACCTTCCCTTTTCCCGGCCCGAGGCGATCGGAGCCGAGACGGTGGCGGCCCTGACCGCGGCCGGCCTGCGGGTCCGCGACGCGGTGGAACTCCCGATCGGGATCACCTGCGTCGCCAACGGGGTGATACCCGCGCTGGCGATCGCCAAGGCGGTGGGGGCGCGGTTCGTGCGGGCCAACCAGTGGGCCAACGCCTATGTGGCCAACGAGGGGATCATCAACGGCCCGGCCGGCGAGGCTCTTCGCTACCGGTCGGCGATCGGGGCCCGAGAGGTACAGATCTTTGCCGACGTCCACGTCAAGTTCGGCGCGCATGCCATCACCGCGGACCGCTCGGTTTCCGAGCAGGCCCGCGACGCCGAGTTCTTCGACGCGGACGTCCTGATCGGGAGCGGACAACGCACCGGATTTCCGACCGAGACGGGCGAAATCCGCGCCATCCAAGCCGGCACCTCGCTTCCGGTGCTGGTGGGAAGCGGCCTGGACGTGGACAACGCGGCGGAGCTCCTCTCGGTGGCGGACGGCGCGATCGTGGGGAGCTCACTCAAATACGGAGGCACCTGGTGGAATCCGGTCGACCCCTCCATCGCCAGAAGGCTGATGAAGGTCGTGCGGAGCGTAAGAAACGGAAAATGAAAGCAACATCTAGGAGGACAAAGTGAAGCATCACCTGCGGTTGTGGACCGCACTGTTTGCCATCCTGGCTCTGGTAGCCGCATCCTGTGGCGACGCCGAAGACGACGCCGAGGTCGCCGAGCCGACCACCACGGCGGCGGCTCCCGAGCCGGAGCCGGAGCCCGAGATGGCCGATCCCGGCACTCCCGGGAACATCCCCGACCCGGGCACCGCGGCCGGACGCTTCGACGGAGTCGAGGTCGTGGTGGCCGGCCCGGCAGGCCAGCTCGAATACATGAAGGACAAGGCAGCCGAATGGGCGACCGAGACCGGCGCCACCGTCCGGGTCGACGAGATTCCCTTCGGAGAACTCAACGACAAGGTCCTGGCGGCGCTGTCCACCGACACCTTCATCGCCGACGTGATCAACATCGGTTCGAACCTGGGTGGCGACCTGATGGGCGGCGGTTTCATGGCCGCCGCGCCCGAGTGGGCCCAACAGCGGGCCGATTGGGAAGGCATCCTTCCGATCTTCCGGTCGAACCAGTTGTCGTTCGGCGGGGTTGCGTACGGAATGCCCTGGGACGGCGACGTCCTGATGTACTACTGGCGCGCCGACGCCTTCGAGGCCAACGCCGACGCCTACGAGGCGGCCACCGGCAATGCTCTCCGTCCGGCCGAGTCGTGGAGCGAGTACGCCGCGATCGCCAAGTTCTTCACCGAGAACGACTGGTCCGGCCAGGACGAGGGATACGGCCTGGTCGAGTTGCCGATGCGCAACAACCAGGGTTGGAACGGCTTCATGACCCGGGCGGCTGGATACGCCAAGGCGCCCAACGATCCCGGTTTCTTCTTCGATCCCGAGACCATGGAGCCCCGGATCAACAATCCGGGCTTCGTACGGGCTCTCGAGGACTGGGGAGCCGTGATCGAGTACGGTCCCCCGGGAATGCTCAACTTCGGTTGGATCGAGAACGCCCTCAGCTTCGTGGGCGGCCTGGCGGCACAGGACATCCAGTGGGGAGACATCGGCCCGATGTCCAAGTCTCCCGACTCGGTCGTCGAGGGAGCGGTCGGATACGGCCCCGCCCCCGGCGCGGATGAGTACTGGGACCCGGTTGCCGAAGAGTGGGCTTCCGGTGACGGACCCAACAAGGCGCCGTTCCTAGGCTTTGGTGGATGGTTCAACCTGGTTCCCGCCACATCCAACCACCTGGCGGCCGCCTTTGACCTGGCCTCCTTCCTGGGCAGCCCCGCTGTCCTGGCCGAGGCGGCCGTGACCGCCGGCACCGGGGTCAACCCCGGGACCGCCGCCACCCTCGATGTGGACCTGTGGGTGAGTGCGGGATGGCCCGAGGACGAGGCGAAGGCCTACACCGACGCCATCCGGGCGTCGCTCGATCACCCCAATGCGGTGTTCGACATGCGCCTGCCCGGCTTCCCCGAGTACAAGGACGCACTGGAGTTGGCAGTGTCCGAGGCTCTGTCCGGACAGCACAGCGCCCAGGACGCCCTCGATGAGGCCGCGGACAAGTGGAATGAGATCACCGACCGTCTTGGTCGTGACGAACAACTCCGCATCTACCGCGAAGCCCTGGGGCTCACCGGCTGACATCTAAAGCAGCGCGCGCCCCGGTCCGTCCCGGCAGGTCGCTGGGACGGACCGGGCTTGCGCCGCGCTGGTTCATCTCACCCGCCACCACCGCGGTGCTGGCCCTGAGCATCTTTCCGCTGGTTTTCTCGCTGGGCCTCACCTTCACCAACGTCAATCTCTTCCGGCGGACGCCGCTTCGCTTCGTCGGCCTGGAGAACTGGGCGCGCATCTTCTCGGACGAAGCGCTCCTGGAGACACTGATCAACACCGTCATCTTCGTGGGCGGCGGCGTGGCGATCCAGTACGCGTTGGGCCTGGCGCTGGCGGTGGCGCTCAACCGGGGCCTTAGGGAACAGCGCCTGATGCGCGTCCTGTTCCTGCTGCCGATGATGGTGAGTCCCATCGCGGTGGGCTTCATCATCGGCCGGATGGTGTTCAGCGAGGGCTTCGGGCCGATCAACGACATGCTTCAGGCTGTGGGCCTTCCGGCCGTGGCTTGGGTCACCTCGCCCGGCGTGGCCAAGTGGACCATCATCCTGGTGGACACCTGGCAGTGGACGCCGCTGATGATGCTCCTGATCCTGGTCGGTCTGCAGGGCATTCCCGGAGAGCCGATCCAGGCGGCCCGGGTGGACGGCGCCTCGGAGTGGCAGATCTTCCGCCACATCGTCTTCCCGCTCCTGCTGCCGGTCAGCATCACCGCCATCCTGATCCGCGCCCTGGAGGCGTTCAAGATCATCGACATCATCCGGGTGGTGACCGGCGGCGGCCCGGGACGCGCCACCGAGTCGGTGACCGCCTACGTCTACAACGTCGGCGCCAAGCAGGGTGACCTGGCGTATGCGGCGTCGGCCGCCTATGTCCTGCTGTTCGTGGTTATCGGGGTCAGCTTTCTTGCGCTGTATGTCATGCGCCGGGTGCAGGCGAGGTACGAATGAAGGGCCGATTGATCACCCGGGCATTCCTGGTGGCGGCGGCCTTCGTCACCTTCTTTCCCCTCTACTGGATCCTGATCACCTCCTTCAAGACCCAACTCGACATCGTGGTGAACCCCACCTACCTGCCCTGGGTGGACTTCATGCCCACCCTGGAGGGTTGGCGGTGGCTGCTGACCGAGGCCCGGGGGGACGTGATCAGAGCTATCACGAACAGCCTGATCGTTTCGGGAGGGAGTGCGGTGATCGCCACCATGCTGGGCGCCGCGGCGGGGTACGGCCTCACCCGCTTTCAATACCGGTGGCGATTCTGGCGCAACGAGGACATCGCCTTCTGGTTCATCTCCCAGCGGATGCTTCCGCCGGTGGCCATCGTTCTGGCCTTCCTTCTGATGTTCCGGTATCTCAGCCTGCTGGACACCCAGGTGGGCCTGACCATCGCCTACACCGGGTTCGCCATTCCCTTCACCGTGTGGATCATGCGCGACGCCTTCGCGCAGGTGCCGTTGGAGTTGGAGGAGAGCGCGGGGGTGGACGGCGCATCGGCCGCCGGCATCTTCTTTCGCATCTCCCTCCCCCTCGCACTCCCGGGCGTGGTCGGGTCGATGCTGTTCGCCTTCGTCTTCGCCTGGAACGAGTACCTCTTCGCCCTGATGCTCACCTTCCAGGAAGCCACCACGGTGCCTTTGCTCCTGGCGTCGCGCATCACCTCGTTCGGGACGCATTGGGACCAACTCTCCGCGCTCACCCTCACCAACTTGATTCCGGCCGCGATTCTGGGGATCATGCTGGAGAGGTTTTTAATCAGGAACAGAACGGAAGGATCTCTCAAATGACGACAGGCGTCACCTTCATCGCCGACGAACTACGGCTACCGGGTGCGATTGCCGAGTTGTCGCGGACCCTGCGGGATCTCGGTGACGCCGGCTGGCTACTGGATCCCCAGCACATCGCCGGTAGGCGGGAGACCGGCGCGCCCACCGTCTACTGGTCCGAGCCCTTCGGGGACACCGCCGCGTTCGGCCTGTTCGAAGCGCCGGGTCTCGAGGAGGCGCACCGGGGGATCGGCGAGTTGGTGAAAGCGGGTTGGGGGTGGATGTTCGGGCGGACCCAGTGGATCGTGGGCCCCCGCGACCTTCCCC
>JAPPKR010000045.1 GCA_028819835.1 bacterium
GAGGGGTCGCTGTTCCTGACCCGCCCCACGGGGGCGGACTACGTGTCCACCCGCGCCGAGTTGCTGGAGAGGGCTTCATCGCTGTTCGAGATGGTGATCAGCGGCGAGTTGGGCCTGCGGATCGGTCACAGCCTCCCCATGCGGGAAGCCGCCCGCGCCCACCGGATGCTCGAGGGTAGGGAGACCACCGGAAAGGTGATCCTCACCCCCTGATACCCTCCAACCGCCGGAGGGCCGAGCGCAGGGTGTCCTCGCTCTTGCAGAAGGCGAAGCGCACCAGTTCGGCGCCGTCCGCCGGATCGTTGTAGAACACCGACGGCGGGATGGCCGCCACCCCCAAATGTTCAATGACATGGTTGACGAAGGCCACGTCGTCGGAGAAGCCGAACGGGCGGTGGTCGGCCAGCAGGAAGTAGGTGCCCTCGGGGGTGTAAACGCCGAAGCCCAGCCGGTCCAGTCCCTCCGCCAGAAGGTCTCTCCGGGAGGTGTACAGGGCGCGCAACTCCTCGAAATACTCCTGGGGGGCGGAAAGGGCGACGGCGGTCCCGTGCTGCATGGGGTTGGGAGTGGTGAAGGTGAGGAACTGGTGGGCCGCTCTCACCCCGGCGGTGAGGCCTTCGGGCGCCACCGCCCACCCGGTCTTCCATCCGGTCAGAGAGAAGCTCTTGCCCACCGATGACATGGTCACGGTCCTCTCCCACATCCCCGGGTGGGAAGCCAGGGAGAGATGGGGCTTCCCGTCGAATCGGATGTGCTCGTAGACCTCGTCGGTGAAGGCGATGACGTCGTGGGAGACGCACAGTTCGGCCACCAGCGCCAGTTCATCGTGATCGAAGACCCGGCCGGTCGGGTTGTGGGGCGTGTTGAACACGATCGCCCGGGCGCCTTCGGCGAACGCCGCCCGCAACTCGGCCTCGGGCAGCCGGAAGTCGGGAGGGCGGAGTGTCACGAACCGGGGGATAGCCCCGGCGAGGGCGCAGCCCACCGGATAGGCGTCGTACCACGGCTCGAGGAGGATCACCCGCTCGCCCGGTTCCACGAGGCCCAGGAAGGAGGCCGCAAGCGCCTCGGTGCATCCGGAAGTGACGGTCACGTTGCTGTCCGGGTCCACTCCGATCCCGGTTTGGGCGTGGAAGCCGGCGGCGATCCGCTCCCGCAGGACCGGAAGGCCCATGGAAGGCGGGTACTGGTTGGACTCGACGTCGATCCCCGACTTGGCGGCCTTCTTCACGAAGTCCGGACCCTCGAAGTCGGGGAAGCCCTGCCCCAGATCGATCGCTCCGCGCTGGCGGGCCCGATGGGATATCTCGGTGAAGATGGTGTTCCCGAACGGCCGCAGGCGGCTGGCGACGGTCACAGCAGCACGGCGTGGATCTCACCGGGACCGTGCACGCCCTTGGTGAGGGTCAACTCTATGTCGCCGGTGCGGCTCGGGCCGGTTACGAACACCAGGTTGGCGAGACTGCCCGGTTCCTCGGCATGGGCCGCCCAGTGGGAGAGGGAGCGAAAGATCCGGTCGGTGGGTACCAGCACCACGTGCACCGCCGGGATCACCGAGGCCAGGCGGGAGCGCCCTTTCCCGGAGGCAACCACCACCGAGCCGGACTCCGCAAAGGCCGCAAGCGCCGCCGAGACCCCCACCACCGCGTCCATGTAGCCCATCTGATGGGGGACCCGACCCTCGGGGTCGGACGGCAGGCAACTGGACGCCCGCCGGTATCCTCTGTCGGCCAGCGCGGCCAGCAGTCCGTCGGCGGGGAGGTGCTCCTGGTCCCAGGCCAGGAATTCCTCGGCGCCTCGCTCCTCCATGATCCCCGAGATCACCTCCACGGGCGACCGGTGGTGCACCACCCCGTCCAGCAATTCGAAGGCCTCGACGAAGTGCGGGGTCAGGTCCACCTCGGCCAGGTCGGGAAGGGCCGGGCCGGGGTGTGGCGCGGGTAAACCTGGAAGGGTGGCTGCGCCCACCGCCGCCTCGACCGTCTTCAGAAACCGCTCACGCTCCATCGCGGTTCTCCTTCCACCACTGCCGGAAGGACTCTCGGGCCGGCGGAGGGAAGTCCCGGCTCCGCGTCCACCCCTTGGCGTGGAAGGGCAGGCGGTGGAACCACTCGTCCTTCCCCTTCAACCGGCCGGCCATCCGCCCGGCGGCCAGGAGGCTCTTCCACAACCTGGGCCGCTTGGCCGCCTGTCCGTACAGGGCCAGCCCGGGGCCCAGCCACTTGAAGGGGTCGTTCTCCCTGGTTGCCCGCACCCGCTGGTGGACCAGGAGCTTCGGGATGTCGATCCGGACCGGGCACACCTCCCGGCAGGCTCCGCACAGGCTGGAGGCGAAGGGCAGGTCCACCGCCTCGGCGAAGTCCGCCAGCCCGGGGGCCAGCACCGACCCGACGGGACCCGAATAGACCTGCCCGTAGGCGTGGCCGCCCACCTCCCGGAACACCGGGCAGACGTTCAGGCACGCCCCGCAGCGGATGCAGGCCAGTATCTCGGAGGCGTCGGTGGAGAGCACCCGGCTGCGTCCGTTGTCCACGATCACCACCACGAACTCGTCGGGTCCGTCCGGATCGCCGGGTCTTCTCGGCCCGGACACCACGTTGGTGTACACGCTGAGCCGCTGGCCGGTGGCCGAGCGGGCCAGGACCTCCACGATGGTGGCCGCGTCGGCGAAGGTGGGGACCAGCCTCTCCATGCCCATGACGGCGATGTGGGTGCGGGGAGCGGCGGTGGTCAACCATCCGTTGCCCTCGTTGGTGACGGTGATGATCGACCCGGTCTCGGCCACTCCGGTGTTCACTCCCGAGATGCCCACGTCCGCAGAGAGAAAGAAACGGCGCAGGTGGCGGCGGGCGACCGCGTTGAGTTCCTCGGGATCGTCGGTGTAGGGGATCTCCAGCCGCTTGTGAAACAACTCCCCGATGTCCTGGCGGGTGAGGTGCATCACCGGGGCGATGATGTGGGAGGGGTGGTCCTCGGCCAACTGGACGATGAACTCCCCCAGGTCGGTCTCCACCACCGTGTGCCCCTCGGCCTGCAGGTGGGCGTTGAGGTCGAGTTCCTCGGTGACCATCGACTTGGACTTGATCACCAGGGAGCCCTCCTTCCTCCCGACCACCTCGGAGATGAGCCGGTTGGCCTCCGCCGCGTCGGCCGCCCAGAGCACCTGGCCGCCGTTGCGTTCCACCGAGTCGGCGAACTGGTCGAGATAGGTGTGGAGGTTGGCCAGGGTGTGGAGGCGGATCATCCGGGCCCGATCGCGGGTCTCCTCCATGGGCGTGAAGTCGTCGACCGCCCACTGGCGCTTCCCCATGAACCTCCGGGCCGCCCGTCCCACCGCTGCCGGCTTGGGGGTGTCCATCTCCCCGACGGCCCGGCGGCGGAAGGTGACCGGCTGGCTCATGGGCGGTCCTTCCGGCCGGTGGCGATCGCCGAGGCGATGTGCACCACCTGCATGGGGTTCTCACGCCGCCGGAGTCCCCCCTCCAGGTGGATCAGGCAAGCCGCGTCCGCTCCCACCAGCATCTCCACACCGGCTTCTTCCAACCGGTCCAGCTTGGTGTTCATTATCTCGGTGGAGACCTCGGGCATCTCCAGGGCGAACAGGCCGCCGAATCCACAGCACTCCTCGGCGCCCTCGATCTCGACCCGTTCCACCCCCCGCACCGATTCCAGGAGCGACTCTCCCTCCCGTCGCAGGCCCAGGCCGCGCAGGGCGTGGCATGAGGGGTGATAGAAGGCCCGGCGGGCGGGGGACCGGTCTTGGGTCTCGGCGTCGACTGTCGCGGCCCGTTCCCGCTGTTCGGTGACGTAGGAGGTGAACTCCCGGATCCGCGCCGCCACCCGTTCGGCCATGGCGGCCTTCTCCGGGTCTCCGGACGCCAGCCGCGGGGCGTGATGGATGAGAAAGTCCGCACAGGACCCCGACGGGATCACTATGGCGCCGTCGGTCCGGTCCAGCACCTCCAGGTTGTGCAGCAACACCTCCGTCGACTCCCGGTGGTGGCCCGCGTTGTAGGCGGGCTGTCCGCAGCAGGTCTGGTCGGCTGGAAACTCCACCTCCGCCCCGTTCCGCTCCAGTTCCTCCACCACATCCCGTCCTACCTGGGGAAAGACCGCGTCGATGATGCAGGTCACGAACAACTGGACGGTCTCGGACATGGATTGAGACATTACTAGGGATCGGGGCGTGAACTTGCCAGACTGTAGGGAGTGATGTCCGACGAAAACCGACGTGTCGAGCGGTCCTACCGGGGTCCGGTTCGAGGGGTGATTCTCGACTGGAGCGGGACCGTGG
>JAPPKR010000103.1 GCA_028819835.1 bacterium
GGGGGCCTTCGAGCCACTCATCGAACTCTTCGGCGTGCTCGGGGCCGACTTCGAAGCGCTCGACGACACAGCCACCGCTGCCGACCTGGTCTCTCCCGATGGCGCCCACCACCTTGGAGATGGTCATCATCGTTCCGTTGAATGGCTCTTCCTCCAGCGTCGGATACTTGGACTCACGTTCCAAGGTGGGCTCGTCCAGCCCTCCGGTCACCACTTCACTGCCTATCCAGGCGTGCATGTCCGGGATACTGGTGGCCACGTAGGGAATGAAGCGGGTCGCTTGAGAAGCGTTGAACGCCGCAGGAAGCCCGTTTTCGGGATCGAAGTCGCGAATTATCTTGTAGCTGGATGCGCCCAGCACGGCGTAGTGCCGACCGAAGTCGTCAAAATGCCAAGGAGTCCAACCGTCAAGTTCCTCCTGTAAAGGGGGCGGACAGTCGACGCGACAGACCAGAAGAGGGCGTTCGTCGGGGGGAATAACCGGTGACATACTCACCTGCCTTCTCTAAATCCAAACACATATTCGATCTTGTCATGACCGAAAAAACTTATGGTGATATGTTACATGATGAAGGGATTCCGTGGGTGATAAGGGAAGGTTTTTTCGGCTTCCTTGGACATCCTTAGTTGGGTTTTTCCGATGTGAAGGGAACCGGGCTTTGATCCCTACAACCGGTTAATCCAGCTTGATCCCGTTGGCTTCGGCCTCGGCTACAGATGGAGAGACCGGCTCGGAACATCGGGTTTGGACGGAACGAAGGGCCGCTTGGATCACCGCGATGCCCAATGCAGACGCAACCGCATCACCGTGGTTGATGGCGTCGGGATAGCCCAAAGCCAGATCGCAGAAAGCGTGCACGGGCAACGTCGCCGGATAGATGGTGGCGCCTCTCATCAGGGGAAAGGAATAGTCGTCTCCGTCCTCCCGAACCACCTCTATCCGGTCCCGCTCCAGGTCGACTATGGCTACTCCCTCGGTTCCGAACACTCGTACTTCCATGTGATGCCGCTGGGAGGTGGGCACGCCCGCCCCACCCGAAACCGAGATCAAGGGACCCTGCCGGGTGGTGGTGAGGAAAGCGTCGTAGAGGTCACTTCCCGCCGGCCCCGGAGATACCGCTCCCATCACCTCGACCGGGACCAAGCCGGTCAGCCAGAATACCAACGAGTAGAGGTGGCTCAACTGCCCGTAGGCGTACCCGCCCTCCTCCCCGACCCAGGTGGAAGGTTCCGGGGGGCTCTCCGCGCCGGGAATGGAGTCTTCCTCGCCGGAGAACAGCCCCCTAGCCGGAGAGGCCATCTGGGCGACGACATGCTCCAGACGGCCGATTCGCCCTCCCCTGATCCAGTCCCGGGCAGCCGCCGCCTGGGGAAGGAACTGCCATCCGTGCGGCACCAGGAGGACCACCTCCTGCTCCGCCGCCCTCCTCACCATGTCGAAGGCATCGGCGGCGGTGATCGCCAACGGCTTCTCGCACATCACGTGCAAACCCCGGTCCAGGGCGGCCATGGCATGCTGGTGGTGAAAACTGTGGGGAGAGCAAACCACCACCGCATCCAGCGCGTCCCACGGCAGGAGTTCATGATCCTCTGTGGCAATGGGCACGCCGAACCGCTCCGCCACCTGCTCCACCTCGACCGCTCCCTTCCGGCACACGGCGCGGACTTCCACATCGGAGCGGGAACTGAGCACCGGAAGGTGATTCTCCACCGCCCACCACCCGGCGCCGATCACCGCCACCCTCAGAGGCGCACGGTCAGGAGTATCTGCTCTCTCTGTCATGATCCCCAGAGGCTAGGAGGCACGGGTACCACGCAGCCTGGATTCCGGTAGGGTAAATCTCGCTGCCAACCGGGTCGCCTGCCATGCAACATCGATCTTCTCCTTCACAACACCCAAGTCCACCGCGATTGGCACTCGTTCCAGACCTCGTGTGGAACCCGCCGGACCCGGAGCCTCGATCCGGGAAGGCCCTGGTGATCTCGGGGAGCAGAATCGAAGGAGTGGCGGACGCCAGGACCCTGCCGGGTGGCATGGACCGGGTGATCTTTCCGGGATGCACCCTCATGCCGGGTCTGATCGACGCCCACGTTCACATGGCCTCGTGGATGGTTCCCGCTCTCCTGGCCGCCGGGGTGACCACGGTGCGGGACATCGGAAACGACCTTGACTGGATACTGGGGCTGCGAAGTCGGCTTGCCGCCGATCCCCGGCCCGCTCCCCGGATTCGCTGCTGCGGCCCGGTCCTGGATGGCCGCCATGTCAACTGGCCGCTGATCGGGGAACGCCACGAGGACCCGGCGGCAGTGGCTGCGAAAGTGGAGAGACTTGCCGAGGCCGGGGTTGACGAGATCAAGCTCTACGTTCACCTGGACCTGGAACAGATCGAGGCGGCAGTGGAGGCGGGGAGGCGAGCCGGGGTGCCGGTGGTGGCCCACCTGGGAGAAGTGAACGCGCTGGAAGCCGCCCGGGCGGGGGTGGCCGAACTTCAGCACCTGAGCGGGATCATCCATCCCTTCGACGGCTCCCATCTGGTGGATCTCCAAGAAGTGACCGATGCGCTGATCGAAGCCGACACGGCGCTGTGCCCCACCGTGGTCGTTTGGGACCGCCTGGCCCGCCTCGGCCAGTTTGTCACCCGGCCCGATCCGCGGCTTCGGTGGGTTCCCGAGGAGATCAGGCAGAGCTGGGAGGCTTTTCCTCACCGCCATGATCCGGAAGGATCCCGAGGCCGGATGGCGGCCGTGGCAGAGATCCAAAGGGCGATCCCGGCGTTCTATCGAGCCGGCGTCCCCATCGTCGCCGGAACCGACGCGCCCTGGCCTTACCTGATCCCCGGATTCAGCCTCCACGATGAACTGGCGATGTTGACGACTTCGGGGCTCACGCCGGCGCAGGTCCTCACCGCTGCCACCCGGGAGGCAAGCCGCAGGCTGGGCGTCGACCGTCTGACCGGGACTCTCGATGAGGGAAAAGCGGCAGATCTCCTCCTGACGGAGGGAAACCCCCTATCGGAGATCGATCACATCCGCCGGGTGCGAGAGGTCTTCCGGGCAGGGCAATTTGTCGACGTGGCCACACTGGAGACCGGAGCGTTCCACCCTGAAGATCCGGTCAACGCCAGCCTCGTGGCCTATGCCAAAGGCATCTCACGGCCAATTGGAGCGCATCAGTGCTAGCCCCTCCCGAATGAGGCGGGGTCAGGCCGGGTTAGGATACTTTTTTGACCGGGAACCGCTTGTATACCGCCATACGGTGGTCCATGTCATACCGGTTTGGCGAATAGCGATTTCGTCACCATCTGAATAAAGAGAAAGGTTGAGAATGTCACGCAAGCTGATAGTTGGAATTGCGGTCATCGCTCTGTTGGTGGCTGCCTGCGGGGAAGACGAGGAGGCGGCTCCCGCCACCACCGCTGCCCCCGCAACGACAGCCGCCCCCGTGGAAGAGGCGCCGGAAGAAGCCCCGGAAGAAGAACCCGAGGAACCCAGCGGTCCTTACGAGGCCATGATCCGCCCGGCCGAGCAGCCCTGGAAGATCGGCTACGGTGACGGCCTGTCCGGTATCCCGTTCACCGACAGCGTCACAGACAACATCAACGCCATAGCCGCCGAGATGGGGGTGGAGATCGTCTACTGCGACAACGCCTACGACCAGGAGAGGACCGTGGAGTGCTCCAACCTGCTGGTCACCCAACAGGTCGACGGAGTGATCTTCGCCAACTGGATCGCCGGCACCGAAGAACTCATCGCCGGGATCTTCCACGACGCCGGGATCCCCTGCGTCTCCTACGACGGACCCCACCCCGGATGCGTGGCATTCGGCCCCGACAACTACGAGGCTGGTGTTGCCGCCGGCCAATTCCTGGCCCAGTACGCCATCGACCAGGGATGGGACCCCGCCGAGACCGAACTCCTGCTGGTCTGGACCCCGGACGTTCCGGTCCACAAGGCCCGCGCTGACGGCGCCACCGACGGCGTGCGACAGTCGTTCGACATCCCGGACGAGAACATCCATGACATCCCCACCGAGGGTCTGACCGACACGCTGCCCAACGTGACCACCTGGGCGACCGGGAATCCCGACGCCAAGCACGTGCTCTGCTTCGGACACAGCGACCAACCCGGCGTGGACTGCGCGCTGGCCCTTGAGCAGAGCGGCTTCCTGGGCAACGCGGCCGCCGCCAGCCTGGGCGCCTCCGACGAGGCCCTGGTGGACCTGCGAGGCCGCTCCGACGACGAGTCGGTGTTCAAGGCCACCATCTCCTACTTCCCCGAGCGCT
>JAPPKR010000278.1 GCA_028819835.1 bacterium
CGGCGGCCGGGGAGGAGCGCCCCCCGAGGTAGTGGTCAATCCCGGCGCTCCCGACCAGGTGCGCCGCCTGAAGACCAATCGGATGCCCCTCCGGGAAGGCGACATCGTGAGGTGCTACACCGGCGGCGGCGGAGGGTACGGCGATCCGCTTGAACGCGACCCCGAAGCGGTCCTCGCCGACCTGGCGGACGGCTTCATCTCACCTGGATACGCTGAGAAGCACCACCGGCTCAACTCACACTCCGAAGACTGACGTCCCCACAGCGGCGGTTCCGCACCGGGACTCGCCCCGTCCCTATCGAGCCCTTCCCCTGGGTCCTGAGATGTAGCGACCGGCGATCGCACCCGAAGAGTCGCGAAAATCGGGGGCCCCTTTGGGCTCCCTCCCCCGCCTCCACCTTTCCAATGCCGAACGCGGTCGGCCACGCCCGATAAGGGCCTCGAGACTTTGATCCCTCGGCACGGTCCCGCCGGCGCCTGAGCCGGGCCGTCCTGATGCTGTTTGACTCCTGCCACTATGCATCCCCCCTGGGACAGAGTCAACCCCGAGGAGACGGTTTATTTCACAACCTCGGCTCGAACCCATGGATCAGGGTGGCTACCAGCCGCTCCTGAACCGGCTAGTAGCAGACCAGGCTCATGATTTCGTAGCCTTCGATCCTGGCCCGTCCGCGCAGTTCGGCCAACTCGATCACGAACCCCAGAGCCACTACCTCGCCTCTCGCCATCTCGACCAGCTTGGTGGCCGCTTCCGCGGTCCCTCCCGTCGCCAGCAAATCATCCACGATGTACGCCCTGGTCCCCGGCGACAAGGCGTCACGGTGCATGTCGAGTTGACTCTCCCCGTACTCCAGGGAGTAGGCAACCGAGAAACGTGCTGCCGGCAGCTTCCCTGGCTTTCGAAGCGGGACGAAGGGAAGTCCCATGCGGTCGGCCATCGCCGTCCCGAACACGAACCCCCTGGACTCGATGCCCACTATCGCCGCAGCCTCCGTCGCCTCGGCATGCGCGCACAACTCTCCCACGGTGTACCGGAACGCCGTCGGATCGCCCAACAGCGGGGTGATGTCCCTGAACAGGATGCCCTCTTCGGGAAAGTCAGGAACGGCGCGGATGCTTCTCCTCAGGTCCACCGCAGGCGATTGTACCCTATCGGGCCTTCCCCACCCCTTCGAGGGCACGTCCGGGGAGGCACGACCCTCGGCCCTCCGTATGGTTCCCGGAGATCTTTGGGTACCATAGGCCGCCGCGCCGTTCATCCTTGGAGGCATAGATGAAAGGGGACAAACACTATTACGTCGAGTCATTCGATACCGTCGACGTCACTTCGTTTCGACTCGGCCAGTCACCCTTTGCGGACCGCTACGTCACCGATGAAACGGTGTTCGGCGTCTATTGCGACCGACTGTTTCCGCTCAAACTGACCGACAACGAGGACCCCGTCCCTCTCTATTGGAAGTTGCGCCGGGGCGTCCTCTTGTACGACGTTCCGGAGAAGCCGCTCGAGATAATCGGCCCGGACGCCGCCCAACTGCTGGAACAAGTTCTCACCTGCAGGGTTGAGACCCTGGCGGTTGGACGGTGTCGCTACGGCATCGCTTGCCGGGAAGATGGCACGGTCCTCATGGACGGCGTGGTGATGCGTCTCTCTGAGGATCGATTCTGGTATGTCAAGGCGAACGGAGAGTTCGAGAGTTGGCTCTCGGCAAACGCCATCGGCCTTGACGTCGAGGTGTCCGACCCCGATTCACGGGTGCTCCAGATCCAGGGACCGCACTCCCTTGACGTGCTGGATGCGGCCATCGGCGGCGGGCTGTCGGCCGATTTCCGGTACTTCCACGCCGGGTTCTTCGAAGTCTGCGGCCAGACGCTGTGGGTCTCCCGCACCGGGTGGACCGGGGAGGTGGGGATAGAGATCTACTGCAACAGCGGACCCCGGCCGACGGATCATTACGCCCTTTGGGAGGGCCTGCTCGCCTGCGGTGAGCCTTTCGGGATGGAGTTCAGCTCGGGGTGGTCGATGGGGGTCCGACGCGTCGAGTCCGGGATTCTCGACAACGGCACCGACATCGAACCGGACCTGACGCCCTACGGCGCAGGTCTAGGGCACTTCGTGAGACTTGATAAACAGGACTTCATAGGACGCGCCGCCCTGGAGAGGGCCGATCGCCGCCAGTTGCTGTTCGGTCTGGTTTGTCCGACCGTCACACCGCAAGCGGGGATGACGGTCCACTTCGACGACGGCCCGGTCGGCCATCTGACCGTCGGCACCTGGTCGCCCACCCTCGACACGGGAGTTGGCTATGTGCGCTTCGACCAACCCCTGCCGGGAGGTGACTGGTATGGAAAGACGGTGTCCCTGCACGATCAGCACGGAGTGAGTCATGAGGCCACCGTGGACAACCTGCCATTCTTCGACAAGGAGAAACGGCTGCCCCGCGCCCCATGGACCGGCGGAGCGCTCCCCTGACCCATCCGCTCTCCCCCGGGGCAGCCCGGAAGAGTCCACTGCTCTTCGATGCCGTGAGAAACCATGGCCGAGGGGTACCCTTGAAGTGAAGGCATCATTCTCTCGCTACCCAGTGGACCGAACACCCTCAGACGTTTGATGGGCACACACATCCAGAGTGAACGCGTCACTGGAGGAAGGGCATTCGGTCATGATTGAATGGCTCGGCATCAGCCACCTATTCGAGCTAACCGGGATGGAAGCGGTCATGGGATTCCTAACACCCCTCATAGTGTTCGTCGTCTTTTTCCTGGCCCAACTCATACTGCCCGCGCAGCGGGTTCCCGGATACGTCATCAATCCGCAGACCGGCCAACCGCGCAACTACCGGCTCAACGGTCTTCTGATTTACGTGCTGGCGGTGCTGGTGTGGGCCTTCGAACTCACCGGTCTGCCCCACGACTGGTTCTACCGGTCCTCGGTCTACGCGGTGGTCGGCGGGACCGTCCTGACCGCCATCTTCTCTCTGGTGGCATTCCTCACCCAGCCCAAGAACGAGGGACAGCATCCGTGGCTGGCGTTCTGGGATGGGCGCTCCCAGGAGATTGCGTTCTTCGGCGAGCGCTTCGACATCAAGATGTATTTCTATGTCGTGGGTGGAACGATGCTGGCGCTCAACGCCCTGTCGGGCGCCGTGTACCACTACGAGCGTTTCGGCGAAGACTCCAACCCGGGCGTGTTCATCTACGCAGGCTTCTTCACCTTCTACGTGCTGGACTACTTCATCTTCGAGCGGGTCCAGCTTTACACATACGACGTGATTCACGAGAGTCTCGGGTTCAAGCTGTTCTGGGGTGGGTTGATCGTCTACGGGTGGATGTTCATCATCCCACTGTGGGGGATGGCCGTTCACCCCGATCCCGGGTTCTCGGGACCGGAAAGGTATCTGTGGTTGATCGGATCGCCCGCGCTCTTCCTGTTGGGCTGGGGCATCTCCCGGGGGGCCAACCTGCAGAAGTACACCTTCAAGCGGTGGCCCGACCGGAAGTCCCTGGGGCTCATCGAACCCGAGTACATCGAAGCAGGCGACCGAAAAATCCTCACCAGCGGCTTTTGGGGCGCCGCCCGCCACCTCAATTACCTGGGCGAATGGTTTCTCTCCCTCTCCATGGCCTTGACCTTCGGCCACTTCACCAACCTGTGGGCCTGGACGTACTTCGTCTTCAGCATCAGCTTGTTCACCTTCCGCCAACGCTTCGACGAGAACCAGTGCCTTGAGAAGTACGGACCCGAGAAGTGGACGGAGTACCAGGAGAAGGTGAAGTACCGCATTATCCCCTGGATCTACTGAGGATCGCCGCGGGCGTTCTCTTCTAGTCAGTCCTTGTTGACAAGGAAGGTGGCGGCGTTGTCGAAGTGGTCGAACATGAGACGCCGGATCTCATCCGACAACCGCCGGCCGGTCCCATCGGCGACCGTTGCGGCGTCGAGAGCGGCCGTCATGTGTTCCATCCACGCCTCGCGCTCGGCCCGACCGATCGCGAAAGGCATGTGGCGAAGCCGAAGACGAGGGTGGCCCCGGGTCTCGCTGTAACGGGGAGGACCGCCCCAGTACTGGGCCAGGAATCCCGCCAGTCGCGCCCTGGAAGGCCGCAGGTCCCTCGGGTACAGGGGCCGCAGCACCGGGTCGGTCTCCACCGCTTCGTAGAAGCGGTCGACCAGATCGTCGAAGAAGCCCTGCCCTCCCACCAACTCATACACCGTCGGAGGCGCTTCTGACGGCGATCATCGAAAGTGCCCAGAGTCGATCACCGAAAGTGCCCAGTC
>JAPPKR010000048.1 GCA_028819835.1 bacterium
TTGCCGGATCGGCACCGGTACTGCCTCAATTCAAAGAGCATCATGGTCCTCCATTGGTTCTCCAGGGCTGCTCGTTGCCCGTTCCCTGGCATGTTGTGAGCCGGGTGGCTCGTATTGCCGCCGGAGGGTAACAACCTCACCAAACGCCGAATCATTGACTAACAGACCAGAGCGGCAGCAAACTCTGAAATCGCCAATGGCCAAAGCAATATAATTTGGGACCATGGACATTCTGCTTGAAACACATTCGGGGCTCCGGTGGCTGGTTCTGGCGGCCTTGATCGCCATGGTGGTGATCGGGCTCGCCAGATGGAACAAGGGCTCCTCCCATCACCGCGCTTTGGTAACGCTGTCATCCGTCATGTTGGATGTCCAGGTGCTGTTGGGGGTCATCCTCTTGATCGTCAACCAGACCTGGGACGACCTCTTCCATCCCGTGGTGATGTTGATTGCGGCCTCGGTGTTCAAGGTTGGAAAGATCAGGACTTCCAAGGTCGAGGAGCCGATCAAGGGGAAGCGGCTAACGGTGGTGACGGTTCTCACCCTCATCTTGATTCTGCTCGGCATCTACCTCTAGCTGTTCCTCCAACGCCGGAGGGGACAACAAAGCGGGAGTCAGCGCTCTTCATCAATTCCGGTTTGGTCTCCAAGTGGAAGCCTTTATCATGGGGAAGCAGCCAGCCCCAAGGGGGCGGTCGACTCGATTCGGAGCGTGCTGACCCCCGGCCACCGGGCTGACAAACCAACTGACCCGATCCCCCAACCCTCCGCGGTGGGGAGAGAGGAGCAAACATGGCAAGAGTAACGGTGCCTTCCATCCGAGCCCGGAAAGGCATTGAAAAGATCGCCATGGTGACTGCCTACGACTATCCCGGGGCCAAACTGGCTTCCGAAGCGGGCATCGACATCATCCTGGTCGGAGACTCGGCGGCCAATGCCGTCCACGGCTTCGACAACACCCTTTCGATAAGCCTGGAGATGATGACCCACCACGTTGCCGCCGTCGCCCGGGCCGAGCCCCATTCGCTGGTGGTTGCGGACATGCCATGGATGAGCTTCCACATTTCCCCTGAAGAGACGGTTCGCAACGCGGCCACCCTGATCAGGGCAGGTGCAGAGGCGGTGAAGATTGAAGGAGGAGCCGAACGGATCCCCCACATCCAGGGTCTGCTGGCCGCCGAGATCCCGGTGATGGGTCATCTGGGGCTCACCCCCCAATCCATCCATGCCGAGGGCGGATATCGCATCCAGGGCCGCCGGCTCGACACCGCCCGCCAGATCATCCAGGACGCTCAGGCCCTGGATGAGACGGGGGTTTTCGCGCTGGTCCTCGAAGGAATACCCGAAGTGGTGACGTCGGTCGTGACCGAACGCATCTCCGCGCCAACCATCGGCATCGGCGCCGGGATCTCGGCAGATGGGCAGGTCCTGGTCTTCCACGACCTCTTGGGACTGGGATTCGGCCGTTATCCCAAGTTCGTCCGTCAATACGCCGACCTGCGCACCATCGCCACCGATGCGCTTCGCCGCTACTGCAACGATGTGCGAGCCGGTCGCTTTCCCTCCCAGAAAGAGACCTACAACGTGGACGCCAGCCTCGAGGAAGCCTTATCGGGAGACATGCCTTCAAACGCGAGCGCCTCCTCCTTCTAGTCTGCGCGATCCTTTTGGCCGGGGCTTGCGGGGAGGCCCCGGCCGAAAGGCAATCGGGAGGCGGAAACGCCGAGGCTGGGGCGGCCGCAACAGCGCCACCCGTCGCGAGTCCCGTAGACGAAACGGTTCCAGTGGAGCCGCCCGGCACAACCACCTCTTCTCCAACTACCGTCTCCACCGCCTCTCCCACCACCACGGCCACTCCGGCTATCACCGTGGGCGAAGCCGAATCCGTACAGCCGCCTGACACAACCACTTCGTCTTCGGCAACCGTCTCCACTGGCCCCTCGACCAGCACCACGGCCGTTCCGGCCACGGACGGCGCCGCCCTCGGTCGAGTCGACACCGGAGACATATCGGGATTCGAGATCGTCGACGCCCAACTGGGCGACCGATCCCTCCGTTTGGCTCTGGCCGATAGCCCATCCCTCCGCAGTCGCGGCCTGATGGGAGTGACTTCCCTGGGGGACCTGGACGGGATGCTCTTTGCCTGGGACTCTCCCGTCCAGGTGTCGTTCTGGATGAAAGACACTCTCATCCCCCTGGACATCGGCTTCTTCGATGAGAGCGGGTCCCTGTTCCTGGTGGTGCACATGGTCCCATGCCAGGCCGACCCGTGTCCCAGTTATCCCTCGGAGTCTCCCATCCTCTACGCCCTCGAAGCCCTTCCCGGGTTCTTCGACGACGTGGCCTCGGAGGAAGCACTGGTCCCGCGAAAGAACACCGTCGCGCCCTGAGTCGTTTTTCCGGCCAAACGCGGATTGTCCAGGAATTCGGCAGGTATTATCATGGCCTGCATAACCCCCGAAGGTGCCTTAGAGCACCGCGATCCTGCCCCATGAAAGGGGCCTTCTGCGTGTCAAGCAGATGACCAAAGGAGGTGACGCTGTTTTGCGTCAGTACGAGTTGATGACGATCCATCGCCCCGAGTTGACCGAGGGCGAGTACCGGGAAAAGGTTTCGGAGTTGGGCGAGTTCCTTGCCAACCAGGGAGCCGTCAACCAAGAGACAGACCCGTGGGGTAAGCGCCGGTTGGCCTACAAGATAGACCACGTTTCCGAGGGCTACTACACCGTCAGCCGCTTCGAGTCGGAGCCGGCCACGGTGGATGCCCTTCGACGGGTCCTCTCACTGGCCGACGAGGTGCTGCGTCATAAAGTTGTCCGTCCTGAAAGCTGAGCGAGGCCCCAAGGAACGAGAGAGGAACAGAGAAAATGGCCTACAACTCCGTGACGTTGGTCGGGAACCTGGTGGAGGATCCCGAACTTCGATTTACAACTTCGGGTATACCCCGAGCCAATATCCGCATAGCCGTCAACCACCGTTGGCGCGACCCGAACAACGAGTGGCAGGAGGAGACCAGCTTCTTCAGCGGGACCGTTTGGCGCCAGTACGCCGAGAACGTCGCAGAGTCACTGCAACGGGGATCCCGAGTCATCGTCACCGGCCGTCTCCAGCAGCGCCAATGGGAAACCGCCGATGGAGACCGACGCTCGGTGGTGGAGGTGAGGATCGATGAGATCGGGCCCTCGTTGCGTTGGGCCACCGCCGACGTGAGACGCACCACCCGCGAGAGCAGCGGCGGCTACTACGACAGCGGTCAGAGATCACGCACTCCTGCCGGCCCGGTCAACCCGACCGGTTCCTTCAACCGCGACGAGGAACCCTTCTAGGAAAGGAACCACTATGGCACGCAAAGCTTCAACCAGGAGACGACCGCGGTCGGGGTCGAGCTACCGGAGAGTCAAGAAGCGTTCCTGCTATTTCTGCGACTCGAAGATCAGCTACGTGGATTACAAGGACATCACATTGCTGCGCAGATACATCTCCGACGCCCGCGCCAAAATTCGCGGCAGGCGGTCAACCGGAAACTGCCAGCGACACCAGAACGCGGTGGCCCGCGCCATCAAGAATGCCCGCGAGATGGCGCTGTTGCCCTACACGAACCAATGAGCGCCAGGCTTATCCTGACCGAGGACATCGCCGGGCTGGGGTACAAGGGGGAGGTGGTGGAGGTGGCGCCGGGCTACGCGCGGAACTACCTGATTCCCCGTAACAAGGCGGTCAAGGCCACTCCGCGGGCAATCGCCCATGTCCAGGCTTTGAAGCAGGCGAAACTGGCGGAGTTTCTGCGTCTCAAGAGCGATGCAGAGCAGATCGCCACCAGGCTCGTCGGCAAGATGGTGGTCATAGCCGCCCGCGCCTCGGAAGCGGGGAACCTTTACGGCTCGGTGGGCGCCAGGGACGTGGTGGAGGCGGTCCGACGGGACACCGGCTTCAATCTCGATGAGCAACACGTGGTATTGGAGACGCCCATCCGCCAGGTCGGCACTTTTCCCGTCACCATCCGTCCCCACGAGGATGTCCAGTTCCCGATCACGGTGGACGTCTATCCGGCCGAGGAGCAATAGGCCCGCGGGTCAAAGGCAGTCTGTCCCGCCCGGCCGGTGTAGGCGGCGTCCTGCACGTCTGGTTGGGCCTCTAAACCCTTCTAGGAGTACCTCAAGGAACCGAAGCGACATAATCTGTGATCTCCTGCTGGAGGGCCGCCTTCCGGTCCTCGGGCAGGAAGGAAGCAGTCACCGAATTGCG
>JAPPKR010000067.1 GCA_028819835.1 bacterium
CTCGGGATAGGCGATGGTGTCCTCCGCCGAACTGATGTTGACGATCGCCCCTCCCAAGCCGTTCTCGACCCAGAAGTTTGCAGCCGCCTGGCAGAGGTAGAAGGGAGCGGTGAGATTGGTGGCGATCGTCTCGTCGAGGGTGCTCTCGGACTGGGTCCAGAAGTGAGCGAAGACATTGACGGCCGCGTTGTTGACCAGCCCGTCCAGGCGACCGTACCGATCGATGGCCGTCTCAAGGAGCAGCGATGGAGTGTCCGGATCCTTGAGGTCCGCCACCACGATCGCCGCCGAGCCTCCCACATCTTCCACCAGTTGTGCGGTGACCCCCAGGTCCCCTCGGGTGCGGGAGGTGATGACCAGGTCGTATCCTCGCTCGGCCAGGGTGGTGGCGATCCCCTTGCCGATGCCCCTGCCCGCCCCGGTGAGGATGGCGGCCTTGCGCTCTGTCGACTGGCCGGCGCCGGTCATGACACCATCTCCAGCACCGTCTCCAAGCACGAGGCGGTCCGGTCGATGTCAGACTCGGTGTGTGCGTATGCCAGCACCCCCGGGTGGACGGGCGGCCACAGGATCCCGTGTGCGCAAAGACCGAGCAGCGTCGCGGCCAGCATGACAAGATCCCCGGCCAGGATCTCCCGCCGGTTGCGGGGAGGGGCGTCGGTGAAATGCAACTGGAAGATCGAGCCGAATCCGGTCATGTGACCCTGCCCGTGGGAGTCGAGGACCTCCTGGAGAGTGGAGCGCAGCCTGCCGCCCAGCCAGTCGATGTGCTCGAGCACCGGTTCCTCCTCCAAGACGTCAAGGACGGCCATCCCCGCCGCCAGGGAGACGGGATTACCGGTGAAAGTCCCGGAGTGGAAGATGTGGGTGCCGCGGGCGTGGGCCGAGGCGCCCAGAACGGTTTCCATGATGTCGGACCGCCCACCCACCGCCGACAGCGGCAGGCCTCCGCCGATGGCCTTGCCGATGCAGGACAGATCAGGCGTCACCCCCAGATACCCCGGCGCGCCGGCGGTTCCCAGGCGCAGTCCCGTCACCACCTCGTCGAAGATCAGCACGATGCCATGCCGGGTGGTGGCGTCCCGGACTGCCCGGGCGAAGTGACGGTCGGCAGCCACCGCGCCGCCGCTGGAGAAAGCCACCGGTTCCATCACCACCGCGGCCAGGTCGGTGGCATGCTCGGAGATGAGCGCCACCGCGTTCTCCACGTCGTTGTAGGGGAGCAGCAGGGTCTCCTCCCGGATGCGGTCGGGAATCCCCGCGGAGTCGGGGACCGGCTTCGGGCGATGGGGAGGTCCCGCCACCTCCCTCGAGACCGAAGACAGGAGAAAGTAATCATCGGACCCGTGGTAGTTGCCCTCGAACTTGGCATATCGCATCCGGCCGGTGGCCGCCCGGGCGGCGCGCAGAGCGGTCCGTACCGCCTCGGAACCGGTGTTTGCAAACCGGAGACGTTCCAGGTACGGCATCAGCCCCCGGATTCGCTCGGCAAACTCCCGCTCGAGCGGAGCGGGCGCCAGGACGGTGGCCATCCGGCCGATCTGGTCACGCACCGCCGCCACCACGGAGGTATGGGAGTGGCCTAAGAGGGAGGAACCGGCGCCCATCAGGAGATCCACATAGTCGTTTCCGTCCACATCCGTCACATGCCCCCCTGACCCGGCGGCCAGCGCCACCGGGTACGGCTCGTAGAACTTGGCAGCCCCCGAGACTCCCATGGGCAGGATCCCCCTGCTCTCCTCCCACAGGGCCCGGGATCCGGGAGTGCGGTCTCGATATAGGGCTTCGACCTTCCGAGCCAGGGGTCCGGTGTCTCTCACCTTCGGTTTTCCCTGAGAGTTTCCCGGCGGGATGCAGTTCCCTTCCTGTCGAGTGCGCCTTCATCGTCCAGCACCACCCCGTAGTCCTCGAAGGCGCTCCTGCGGGAGATGTATTCGTACTCGACATCGCGGGCCACGGCTTCCGGGTCCCGGTCCAACGGATCGCCGTATCCGCCGCCACCTGCTGTCTCCTGGTTCACCACCTGGTCGCGCTCTAGGGGCACCATCGACTTCTTGGCGCCGAACTCGGGCGCCGCCAGCCGTTCATCGGGCGTGCCGGCATCGATCCGGTACCGGGCAGGGGCGCCGTGATGGCCGCCGAACAGCCCGTAGGGAGGGACTCTCACCCGGTTGCCCAGCACCGACAACTCCCCGGTGGGGGCAAGCAGGCGGTAGTCGCGTCTCACCGACAGCCCTCCCCTCCACTCTCCGGGACCTCCCGAGTCTTGACGCAGTTCGTAGCGGTCGATGCGCAGCGGGTACCTCATCTCGATCGCCTCCACCGGGAGGTTCCAGGTGTTGCCGACAATCGAGTAGATGGCGCTCTGGCCGTCGCGGCCCTCGGCGCCGCCCCATCCGCCCTCGGGGTACTCGTAGAGAACGAACCGCTCCCCGTCCTCACCGAAGCCGCTCAGGAACAGGTTGTTGGACGAACCCTGATCGGCGGCCATCAACCGGACCGGGTTGGGGATGTCCCGGGGGATCTCCGCCAGCGCCCGGTAAACAGCGTTGTGGATCACCGAGACGATCTCGTTGCCACCGGTGCAGGCGGCCGGGAATTTGGGGTTGACGATCGTCCCTTTGGGAGCGATGATCTCCACCGGGCGGTAACACCCCCCATTGGGCGGGATGGTGGGATCGGTGGCGGCTTGAATGGTCATGTAGACACCCGATGCGGTGTAGCCCAAGACGCTGTTCAGAGGCCCCTCCACCTGCGGGTCGGTCCCGGTGAAGTCCACCACCACCCCGTCACCCCGCACCTTCACCGTCACCCGGACCGTGCGGGGGACGTCGGTTATCCCGTCGTTGTCCATGGAGTCCTCGGCGTAGTAGTCGCCGTCCGGCCATCCGGCGATCGCCGCGCGGATCCGGCGCTCGGAGTTGTCCATCTCGATCGCCATGCACTGCTCCACGGTCTCCAATCCGTACCGCTCCACCAACTCGATCAGGCGGCGGCGTGCGGTGAGATTGGCCGACACCTGGCTCAAGAGATCCGATCGCATGTTCTCGGGGAGTCGCACATTGGCCAGGATCATCTGCATGATCTCTTCGTCGATCTCACCCTCCTTTATGAGCCTCACCGGCGGGATCCGCAGACCCTCCTGGTAGTTCTCCCGGGCCTGGGCATAGAAACTGCCCGGCACAGTTCCTCCCACATCCAGATGGTGGGCCCGGTTGGCACCCCATCCGATCAGCTTTCCCTCATAGAAGATCGGCGTCACCATCGTCACGTCCGGCAGGTGAGACCCACCGCGGAACGGGTCGTTGAGAATGATGGAGTCTCCCGGGCGGAACTGGTCGGCGCCCACCTCATCGATGGAGTAATTCACCGAATAGGGAAGGGAGCCCAGATGGATGGGCAGGAACTCCCCGTGACTCACCAACTCGGTCTCGGCGTTGAACATCCCGCATGAGTAGTCGTTCCCCTCGTTGAAGATCGTGGAACTCGACGTCTGTCGCATGGTGATGCCCATCTCCCGGGCGCCGGCGGCCAGACCGCTGGTCACCACCTCGACCGTTACCGGATCAACCTGGAAGCGGCTCATGGCAGGTCTACCACGATCGCGCCGGTGTCATGCACCCGGACCTCCCCGAACGGCAGGTAGGTGGTGGAATCCAACTGCTGGATCACCGACGGCGTCATGACGGTCTGTCCCGGCTCCAGGTCTTCGCGGTGATAGATAGGCACGCTCGACGCCTCGCCCTGCACGGAGACCACCCGGCGATACGACCTCGGCTCCGCTTGGCCCGACGCGCCCGACCCTCCTCCCAGGAGCGGCTTGGGGGTGGCGCCCAGCCCAGTGAGCCTCACATTCACCAGGTCAACGCGGTCATCGCCAAGCGAGTGCCCGTATCGGGTGCGGTGGGAGAGATGAAAGTCGGCGATCGCCTGTTCCAGTGTGGAAGCGTCGGGGCGGAGCGAGGCGAGGGGGACGTTGAGTTCGTAGGCCTGGCCGGCGTAACGCATGTCGAGGCTGGCCCGGAGGGTCCGATTCTCCTGCGGGATACTGTCCTCATCCAGTTCACGGCGCGCCTCCTCCGCCAAGGCCGAGAGCGTCTCTCCCAGATCCGAGGGATCCAGACGGGCCACACGGGCTCGAAGGGTGGCCACCAAGTCATGCCGGACGTCGGAAGCGAGGATGCCGAGCGCCGAGTTGCAGCCCGGGATGGGAGGAATCACCACCCGGCGCAGGGCAA
>JAPPKR010000133.1 GCA_028819835.1 bacterium
GGGTCACTCCTCGGTTGAGTTCGAAGATCTCCATCCAGCGGTTCTCGTCGCCCAGATGTGTCATGGCGATCTTCCGCAGGTAATCACCCGCCATCACCGTGATCTCGAAAGTCTCGGGCTCCGGTTCCAGGGCTACGATCCGGCCGGCTCCGTCCGTCGGGTAGGCCGCCGCGGTGATCGTTCCTCCCAGGTCAATTGAGATGTAGTTGGCCAGGGCCTGCTGGTAGCTCACGCCCAGCTTGGTGAACTCGATGTCCGCCAGCGGGTAGCAGTCCCCGCCGTTGGCAAGGAAGTCGATGGTCGCCAGCACCACCGGGTCACCCGGTACCACCTGCCCGTCGCTCACGATGACGGTGCCGTCGTCCAGTACCACCTCCTGCACCCGCCCGCCGGGGTCACCGCTCAGCGAGCAGTCGCCGTCCCGAGCGATCTCCCTCGCCGGGGCGGACGGGTCGTAGGTCAGAGTGAACCCCGAGACCTGGGCGAAATGGCCCCCGGCGCGGGGTATCCGGTCCACTGCCTGTTCCAGCAGCGCCCAGAAGACCTCCCGTGAGACCTCACCGACCACCACGAAGTTCCTGAACGGAGCGATGTCCCAGGTGTCCCCGGTGGTGATGTCCCCTGCAGGGATCACCGAGTCGTTGCGGATCCCTCCCCCGTTCTGGACGGCCACATCCGGCGGCGCGATCCCAAAGTCGTCGGCCAGGTTGGCGGCGGCGGCCCGCAGGGCGTCCGCCAGCAGGTTGCCCTCGTTGGTGGCCCTGGTGCGGACTCCCGAACGGCGCCCGTCCAGTTCGACCTCGCTGGCGCCGATCACCTCGGCGTCGATGAGACCCACCGCCTCGGTCAGAGGTTCGATCACGTTGGCCTGGACGGTCGGGTCCGGTTCCACGTCGAAACCCACCCCGACCGAGCGGCCCTCCGTGGCTGTGACGTTGCCGTCGGCGTCGAACGTGACGTTCAATTCCCCGATACAGCGGTACCCGCCGGGAGCGGTGATGACCGGCACCGTGGTGCCCGAGGCGTCGGTGGCTTCGATGGGATAGGGCGCCACCGCCTCCGCTTCGGGAAGACAGGTGTCCCCGTCGTTGCGGAGCAGGTCGTCCCCGCCTCCGGCGATCACGACATCCACGCCCGAGAGGCTCCCCACCAACTCGATCTCCTCGGCCACGTCCTGGAGATGGCTGACCAGGATGATCTTGTTCACGCCCCGGCCGGTCAGGCTCTCCACTTCTGCCATCACGGCCGGCAACACCGGTGACACCACGGCGTTGCGAGGGGTGGAGATATTGGGCAGCATCGGGGTAACCGCTCCGATCACGCCGATCCGGTCGCCGCCGGTCTCTATGACCGTGCTGGCTGCGATCAGGCCCTGATCTACCAGCGCCTGCAGGGCGGGTTCGCCCGAGAAGTCCACGTTGGCGGAGAGGAACGTGACCGGCGGCGAAAAGCCGCTCACGAACCGGGCGGTCACCTCGGGTCCCAGGTCGAAGTCGTGGTTGCCCAGAGCCATGGCGTCATAGATCCCGCTCAGAGCGATCGAGTCGAAGAGGGGGCCCTCTCGGCCCAGGGAGACCCCCAACTCCTGAGAAGCCAGGAAGTTGTCGCCCGAGGTCAGGGTTATCAGGCCCGTGCCTGAGGCGCTGGCCTGGAGTTGCTTCATCAGGCCGACGAAACGGGCCACTCCCGGATCGGAGTTCCCGTCGGGAAGAAGCTTGGACTCCCCATCGTTGTTGTGCAGGATGGTGAGGGTGAATCCTCCACCGTCACCTGTGTCTTGGGCGCCCGCGGGTGCCGACACCAGAATCCCGGTCATCAGCACCAAGGCGAATAGGACGACCAACCGCCGTCCGGGCCTGGTGTTTGCCATGCTCGCTCCCTGTAGGTTTGTTTGCGTCAGGAGTGAGGATAAATGGCCGCGGGGCGCTCCGATCCGCAACCGGTGGGCTGGGCCTCAGGGACTGATCTGACCCGGGACGGGCAGGACCTCGGCCGGCAGGTTGCTAAGTAGCGGAAGCCTGGGTTTCCGTGACGTTGTGGGGAGGACCGTCCGGGGAGACGAGTTTGCCTCCCGGTCCTTCCGCGACTTGTCCCTTGTCGAAGACGACGCGGCCCCGAGACAGCGTAGTGAGGATCCGGCCGGAGAGGTCCAATCCGTCATAGGCCTTGCCGCTTCCGCCGGATCGGCTGAGGAACCGGGAGGAGTGGGCGGTGATCCGCGCCTCGGGATCCACCAACACCAAGTCGGCTTCCGACCCGGGAGAGATCGTCCCCTTGCGGGGATAGATGCCGAACAGCTTGGCGGGATTGGCGGTCATCACCTCCACGGCCCTGGTCAGGGGAAGCCGACCGGTTAGACCGGCGTCGAGCATGGTCGGGACCAGCATCTCCAGGGAGGGGATCCCCTGCCCGGTGGTGGCGAAGTCGGCGGCTGCTTTCTCCTCGGGCGTAAATGGGGCGTGATCGGACGCCACCACCGACAGCGACCCTTCGCTCAACGCTTCCCACAAATATGCAACATCCTCCGGGGGACGGAGCGGCGGGGCCACTTTCACGAAGTTGCCGAAGCGGGGGATTAGGGACTCGTCGAAAAGCAGGTAGTGAGGGCAGGACTCGGCGGAAAGGTCGACTCCCAGCGCTTGGGCCGCTTGTACCTCCTCCGTGGCCATCCGGGAAGTGATGTGGACGATGTGGGCGGGGATGCCGAGGTCCCGGATGGCGGTGGCCACCAGGCCTACCGCCGCCGCCTCCACCATGGGAGGACGGGAGGGATGTCCGAACCGGTCCGGGTCGAGGCTGAAACGCTCGATGAACTGCTGGCTCTCGGCATGCACCGCGCAACGCAGGCCGGTGGCGCCCACGGTCCGCAGGCAATCGTAGATCTCTTCGGGGCCCGACGCCCACAAGCCGTCGAAGTCCACCAGCCTATGGGCCGGTGGGGTATGGGTGAAGAGCTTGAAACCGATCGCCCCGCATTCGGCCATCGCCTCGGCCCGGGCGGGGTCGGTTGTCCCGGCTCCTCCGTACAGGGCGAAGTCAACCAGGCTTTCGGATTCTCCCAGCCCCCGTCGCAGTTCAAAGGCTTCGGGAGTGCTGCATGGCGGGTTGGAGATCGGCATCTCGAAGAGGGTGGTGACCCCCGCCGAGGCGGCGGCTCGCGACTCCGATGCGAAGGTGGCCCGTTCGGGGTTGCTGGGCGCCCGGCAGTGGAAATGGGCGTCCACCGCGCCGGGAATCACCAGCAACCCCGAGGCGTCAATTTCGCGCCGGGCCGCTCCCAGTCCACCCGTCGGGGAGACCTCGGTGATGAGCTCGCCCTCCACGCCGACATCAGCCGGACGCGAACGGCCGTCGCTCACCACCGTCCCCCCGACGATTCTCAGATCAAGCACTGATCTGTCTTATGTTGTCCTTGGCGAGCTTGGGCTAGGCCAGGCGATACTCGAGCTGCGGGCTGGGGCCCCAGTGGCTCTTCATGTCGCCGACGTCCCGTCCGGCCTGGGCGTAGCCGCCCTCCGACGAAATGGCCAGCATTCCCCGGACGTAGACCTTCTTGACATCGCCCACGGCGTCCAGGTCGGCGAGCGGGTCGCCTCCCAGAGCCACGATGTCAGCGATCTTCCCCGGCTCCACTCTGCCCAGGTCCTCTTCGAGGCCCAGCACCACCATGGCGCGGCTGGTGGCCGCGTTGAGGACGTCCCTGGCGTCGGGGACCACCCCGATCTTCACCATGAACTTCATCTCCTCGACGATGGCGTAGTGGGGCACCGCCGGGCTTCCGGCGTCCGTGCCGAATATGATCCGGCCACCGGCCTTGGCGAAGTTGATGTTGCCCTCGAAGCGGGCTGTGTCATGCATGCTTGCCTTGCGGGCCTTGAGGTCGGTCTCGCTCATCCCGTACAGATGGCCGAACAGGGCCTGCTGCACATTGGGCGAGTAGGTGGTGACGATGGGAATGTCCTTCTCAACCAGTTTCTCGATGGTCTTCATGGTCATCTGGCCGCCGTGCTCCACGCAGTCCACTCCGGCCTCCACCACCCGGTCGATGGCATGGTCGAAGGTGGCGTGGGCGGTCACCTTCATGTTGTTCTGATGAGCCTCTTCGCACATGGCTTGCAACTCTTCGAAGGTGAACTGCTCTCTCACATGGGAGCCCATGATCTTGATCCACTTGGCGCCGGCCTTGAACTGCTCCCGGATGG
>JAPPKR010000159.1 GCA_028819835.1 bacterium
GTGGGGAGTTCCCGGTTTGCATACAGCATCTCCGCCTTGGCCCGGCCGTATCGGTGGAATTGTCGCCAGAGCGCTCCCAGGGTGGCGCGGGGCCGGTAGCGGGAGCGGATTGCAGGGTCCAACACCACCTCTCCTCCCTGTTTGCGGATCCGGTAGGCCAGGTCGGCGTCCTCGGCCACCCCGCTGGGGAACCGTCTGAGCCCCATTTGGAGGAGACGGGAGCGTCGCATAGCCCCCAGGTAAACGGTGTCGGCCCGGCGCCGTTTCAGTACCCGCCGGTAGGGAGCGGGTCCTACCACCCACCGGTTGACCATCACCGACGCCACGGCGCGTCCGAACGGATCAGACCCTTCGGGGCGCATCGGGCCCCCCACCAGGTCGGCGCCTGTCTCCAACAGGGCCTCGACATTGCGGCGCAGGTAATCGCCGGCATAGACCGTGTGAGCGTCCGCCCGGATCACGATTTTCCCCTTGGCCGTCTCGGCGGCCAGCATGAGACTCCCGGTGAGGTGCCGACGGCCCTCCGGAGCGGAGACCACCAACAGATGGGGAAGGCGCTCGGACCAAGAGGCCAGTATGGCCGGGGTGCCGTCCCGGGACCCCCCGTCCACCGCCACCAATTCCCACCCTCCCTCGTAGTCCTGGTCCCGGAGCGATCCCAGTACCTCCTCCAAACCCGCAGCCTCGTTGAGAAGGGGCATTAGGACGGAGACACTTGGCCACGGGTTGGACACGGGTATTGACCCTAGCCAGGCCCATCCGGATGTGTGGCCGACAGGGCTAGCGGCTTGCGTAGCATTCGCGGTCTATGAGGAGCAGATTCATCATGTCGATGGGTGTTGTCGATCTGGTTTTGCTGGCGGGCTCGGTGGCGCTTGCCTCGTGGTTACTGTATGGGACTCTTCTTCCATGGAACGCCGAGCAGGTCGGAACACAAGCGCTGCCGCTGCTCGGCTTCCTGATGCTGGCGGCCCTCGGTTCTTCGGCGGTCATCCTTACGATGTCCGGTCCGGGTGTTCCCCGCCCGAGCTATGGCAGGGGTATGGCCATGGTTATGGTCACCCTCTCGGCCACTGCCCTGATGGTCCTGGCCACCAGGGTCTACTTCTCCCGCTCCCTGCTGTTGGTGACGGTAGCGGTTTGGACATTGTTCGTCATTGTTCACCGGGCCGTGCGGAGGCGGCGGCCATGGATCGAGCCGATGGTGGTGTTCTCCTCCGATCAGGAGATGGTTTCCGAACTTCAGCGGGCGCCCCATGCCGAGGTGCTGGCGGCGATCGATCCCGCCTCCCATCCCGATCAGCAACCGTTGGATCCCCGGGCCACCCTGGTGGTGGACATGGCCGTGGTTCACTCGCCGGCGGTGGCGGGTTTGGTTTCCGGAAACGACTTGGCCGGACGGGTGGTGAAGCCTCTCGCCTCCGTCTACGAGGAACACACCGGGCGGGTCCCGCTCCCCCGGCTTGTGCAGGACTGGCAGATGACGTCGACCCTGCACCGGGTCCGGAACTGGCTGTGGGGAAAGAGGCTCTTCGATCTGGCGGCGGTGATCATCACCATGCCGGTCTGGCTTCTGTTAGCCGCGCTGGTGGCGGTGGCGGTCCGGGTCTTCTCGCCGGGCCCGGTGTTGTTCCGCCAGACCCGGGTGGGCAAGGGGGGAAGGCACTTCACCATTTACAAGTTCCGCACGATGCGCAGCGACGCTGAGGCCGGGGGTCCCCGTTTCGCCGAGGTTGATGATCCCAGACTGGTGAGAGGAGGAGCCTTCCTGCGTCGTTACCGGCTGGATGAGATTCCCCAGTTGTGGAATGTGCTGAAAGGCGACATGAGTCTGGTGGGACCCCGGGCAGAGCAGGCGCCTTTCGTGGAGGAGTTTTCCCGGGCAATACCCTTCTATTCCCTCCGCCATCTGATGAGGCCGGGAGTAACCGGTTGGGCCCAGACCAACGCCGCGTACGCAGCAGATCTGGAGGAAACTGTCAGGAAGCTCACTTATGACCTCTATTACATAAAGCATGTCTCTCCGCTGCTGGACCTGCGGATTCTCTGGGCTTCGGTCTGGACGGTCGTAACCGGATCAGGTTCCAGATGAGAGGAGACGCACCGTTGGCGCCTCCCGCCGAGGACAAAGGCACCCCGATGATGCTGGCGGGCGCGGTCGTGGGGGGACTGTCCGCATACCTGTTCCATGCCCTGGGCGGCAGGGGACTGGGGGCCGATTCATATGCGCCCATAGGGGTGATGTGGACCATTGCCTTCATCACCGTGGCGGTCGTTTACGTGCCCATGGAACAGTGGGTCACGCGGGAGACAACCCGGGGCCTCAACCCGCTGGCAGGTGGACGGAGGCTCCTGGTCACCGTGGTCCTGGTGGCCATGGCCCTAGCGGCCCTGGCTGCCGGGTTGACATTGCCGTCGGTTACCGGGGAGGTGGGTGTGCACGTCATCCAGATGCTGGTCCTGGTGGGTGGCTACGGGTTCTTCAGGGTAGGGATGGGATTGCTGGAGGGAAAGGGACGGTTTGGACGGGTGGGTTGGATGCTGTGTGCCGAGGGGGCCCTTCGACTGTCGGCGGCGGGGGTGGTGCTGATCATGGGAGGGGGAGCAGTCGGCCTGGGATGGGCGATGGCGGCCGCCCCCTGGGTGGCGTTCCTGTTCGCTTTCTGGCGGGGGAACCGCTCGGGTGCGCCGTCCGAGGCGGGAGCGGTCTTCGTCCAGCAGTATGTGGCGGGGTCGCTGGCGGCCCACATTCTGGTCGCCGCCGCCCCGCTGGTGGTTACCTACACAGGCGCGACGCCCGCACAGGTGAGCGTTACCTTCATAGTGTTCGTCCTGTTCCGGGCCCCGGTGACGTTGATGTACAGCCTCCAGGGTCGGATACTCCCTCCCCTGGTCCGGATGTTCACCCGGGGAGAGGAAGAGCCCCTCCGCAAGCTGGGGAGCAGGCTGTTGGCTTGGTCGGCAGGGTTGGCTGTCCTGGCGGGTCTGTTCGGTTTCCTCCTGGGGCCGCAGGTGGTGAAGTTGTTGATGAGTTCGGTCTTCGTGCCGTCCGCCTTGGTGGCCGCCCTGGTGTTGTCGGGTACGATGATGGCGGCCGGGGTGCAGTTGATAGGCCAGATTCTGGTGGCAAAGTCGCGGACGGGCCGTCTGGCCACCGCCTGGATCCTGGGACTGTCGGCCGCGGCCTTGGTCGTGTGGTTGAGTCCCCACGGACCGGTCTTGACGGTGGCGATCGGGTTCTGGGTGGGAGAAGTCGTCGCCCTGGCGTTGGTCGGGTCGATGTCTATGTCCCGACGGGGCGTGCCGCGCCCGCCTCGGGCGTCCAGCGGCGATGGTCCCATCGCAGATGTGGGGTGAGGCGGTTGACCATGGAGGAGGGCAGGGGCGGCACCCGAGAGGGCATGCGGATGCGGCCGTCGGTGACCTGCACAAGCCCGGCGGAGGCAAGCACCGCCAAATAGAACGGTTCGCAGACTCTCCGGCGCCGCAGACCGGCTAAGAACAGATCCAGGAGGTCCCGAATCGCTCCCTTCCCGAGGGCGGCGGCCCAGAAGAGGCGCACATACTCGTGCCCGGGAGAGAACCCGTGCCGGGCGGACGGGACGATCTCCACTGAGAAAGACCGGATGCGGGGGACCCGCCGGACGGTCCAATTGTCAATTGCTGTGCTCTTGGAGACAGTCGGTGTGGTCATGCATATGATGATATGGTTCTACATTGGTTTAGCGACTCCTCCGGGGTAGAGAACTTTCGCGTCCTAGATGAAAGAAACGCGGGTTGTCCGGGAACGGCTCCTAGGACTCTGAGTCGGGGCCTCTCAATTGGGGACTTGGCCGTTGGAGACGGTGATGGTGATGATGTCGCCGGTGGTGATCTCGGTTCCGGCTGGGGGGTCGGTGGTGATCACTCTTTCGGCTTCGAGTTGGGCGTGTGGTGCGTACACGGGCGCGGCGGTGATCACGATGCCGGTCCGTAGTTCGAGTTGTCGGATTGCTTCGAGTGTTTCTTCGAGGGTGAGGCCGGTCCAGTCGGGGAGCAGGATGTCCTGGGGGATCTCGCCGTTGGAGACGGTGATGGTGATGATGTCGCCGGTGGTGATCTCGGTTCCGGCTGGGGGGTCGGTGGTGATCACTCTTTCG
>JAPPKR010000005.1 GCA_028819835.1 bacterium
TGCCCACTATCGGCTCGGAGGTGGCGGCCACTCCCATCGGGCCGGGACTGATGTGCCGAAGGGAACTCATCAGCAGCAAAAACCCGATCCCCATGGCGACTATCGACACCCATCCGACTCCCAGCCAGCCGGCAATGGAGAGTTGGGGAATCCTCACCGGGAGCACCGCCAGCCAGATCAGCGCCGCAATGGTCAGGCTGTAGGAACTGTATGTGAGGGGATGGAGAGTCTTCCCGAGCTTCTCGCCCACGATGGTGAGCCCGGCGTAGGCCACCGCCGCCGACAAGCCTGCCGCCACCCCTATGGCATCGGCGTAATCGGCGGTGAATGCACCGGTGATCAGCCCGATTCCCACCACTGCCGCCGCCGCCCCCAACCAGCCGGTGACAGGTACCGTCAGGCCCTGCACGAAACGACGCCACATCAACATGAGGATCGGTCCCAGATACTGGATGGTGATCCCGGGTCCCACTCCCAGGCGTTCGACCGCCACGAAGAAGACAAAGGTGATCACCGCGGTGATGACCCCCTGGAGCACCAACCACCCGAGCATCCCCCCGTGATGCGTCAGGCCCTTTCGAGCCGCGATCGCAGAGATGAACACCGCGGCCACCACCAGCCGGAACTGGTTCAGTTCGGCCGGACTGATCTTTGAGAAGAGGCTGGCGGCCACCGTGTCGGCGATGCCGAACAGAACTCCGCCCGTCAACGCCATGGCGAAACCCAGGCCAGGCCGACGGGACAAGGAGGCGGGATTCGGGGACGAGGTCATTCCCACCCCAGACTATGCGCTGGCGCCCTGGCTGGATCCGGCTTTGGAGGACCACACATCCGAATACCCTGATGAGCCCCAAACATCCGGGGCAGTAACCTGAATTCAGTTCCGATTCCCCGACCCTGCATCGCTTGACGCTTTCATGAAGACATCCGGCTCGCCCACTTTTCGCATCGGGGTTGACATCGGAGGCACCTTCACCGATCTCATGATGATCGACGACCTCTCCGGAGAGACGGTGGTGGGAAAGGTCCTGACCACCCCCGACGATCCTTCCCGGGGGGTGGAAGAAGTCCTGGTCCGGGCACTCGACAGGTCAGGTCTTCACCCGTCGGACATCAGGCATCTGGTGCACGGGACCACTCTGGTGACCAACACCATCATCGAGCGCAAGGGCGCCCGCACCGCGCTGCTGGCCACCCAGGGTTTCCGGGACTCGGTGGAGATCGGGCGGGAGCACCGCTACGAGCTCTACGACCTGTTCCTGGAGATGCCCGTCCCCCTTACCCCGCGACATCTTCGGTTCGACGTTCCCGAGAGGATGGCGGCGGGGGGCCAAGTGCTTCGGGAAGTGGACGAGGAGCACGTGGAGGCCCTTGCCGCCGAGTTGGCCGAGCGGGGGATCGAAGCGGTGGCGATCAGTTTTCTTCACAGCTTTGCCAATCCCGCCAATGAGCGGGCCGCTCGTCGGGCGGTGAACCGCGCTGCTCCCCGGATGCGAGTCTCGATCTCCTCGGAGGTCGCTCCCGAGATACGTGAGTACGAACGCGCCTCCACCACCATCGCCAACGTGTACGTCCAGCCCCTCGCCGAGCAATATCTGTCGGGACTGGAGGGCCGGCTTTCCGATCTGGGATTCGAGGGATCCTTCTTCGTGATGCTGTCGTCGGGAGGTATCGCCACGGTGGACACCGCCACCCGGTTCCCCATCAGGCTGCTGGAATCGGGCCCGGCCGCCGGCGCATTGGCGGCGGCAACCCTCGGCGCCGACGCCGGGGTGGACAATCTGCTCTCCTTCGACATGGGAGGCACCACCGCCAAGCTGTGCGTCATCGCCGACCGGCGTCCGGCGGTCACGTACGACTTCGAAGTCGACCGGCGGTACCGGTTCCGGAAGGGCTCGGGCCTGCCGGTGAAGGCGCCGGTGATCGAGATGATCGAGATCGGGGCGGGGGGAGGCTCGATCGCCCGGATCAACCAGCTCGGACTGCTCAAGATCGGACCGGAGTCGGCCGGGTCGGACCCGGGCCCGGTCTGCTATCGCCTGGGAGGAACCCAGCCGACCGTCACCGATGCCGACCTGATCCTCGGATACCTCGATCCTCACTACTTCCTGGGCGGCCGCATGGAGCTCGACGCCGAAGCGGCGCGCCGAGCCATCGAGGCCCGGATCGCCGGGCCGATGGGGCTGTCGGTGACCGAGGCGGCGTGGGGCATCCACCAATTGGTGAACGAGAACATGGCCAACGCCGCCCGCGTGCATGTCGTGGAGCGGGGCAAGAGTCCCCGGTCGCTGCCGCTGGCCGCCTTCGGAGGGGCGGGGCCGGTGCACGGATACCGGGTTGCCGAACTGACCGGCAGCCCCTCTCTGGTCCTCCCCCCTTCCGCCGGGGTGACCTCGGCGTTGGGGTTCCTGGTCGCCCCCCTGGCATTCGATTTCGTCCAATCCCACTATGCCCGGTTGGACGACCTCGACTGGGACTACCTCAACCGGCTGTTCGCCAATCTTGAGGAGCAGGGAACCGAACTGCTGACCGAGTCGGGGGTCGTCCCGGGTGAAATCACTCACACCCGCAGCGTCGACATCCGCTACGTAGGACAGGGCCACGAAGTGCGGGTTCCGGTACCGGGGCGCCCCCTGGGAGAGGAGGACCGCCAATCCCTCCGTGAGAACTTCAACCGGGTGTATACCGAACTCTATGGACGCTCCGGGCCAGGAGTGGGACTGGAGGCGCTCACGTGGAGGGTGGTGAGTTCCGGGCCGGCACCCAGCATCCGCCAACTGACCGGTGACCCGTCTCCTGCCGACCGGGGCGCATTGAAAGGAGCGAGACCGGCCTATTTCCCGGAGTACTCGGACTACCGGGACACCCCGGTTTACGACCGCTACCTGCTTAGGTCGGGCGATGAGATGACCGGTCCGGCCATCATCGAGGAACGGGAGTCCACCGCGGTGGTGGGTCCCGGGGCCCGCATCCGGGTGGACTCTCAACTGAACCTGGTGGTGACGCCGGGCGGAGGGGGCGTCGGAGAATGAGCGGGATGGACCCCATCTTCCTGGAGGTGCTGTGGAACCGGCTCCTCTCGGTGGTGAACGAACAGCAGGTGGCCCTGATGCGGACCGCGTTCAGCACCATCGTCCGCGAGACCCAGGACCTCGCCTGCGGGGTGTTCAACACCGAAGGCGCCATGGTGGCCCAGTCGCTCACCGGCACTCCGGGCCACATCAACGCCATGGCCACCGGGATGCGTCACCTGCTGGCCGAATACCCTCCCGAGCGGCTGGTTGAAGGCGATGTGCTTCTCACCAACGACCCGTGGATGACCGCCGGGCAGATCAACGACATCACCGTCGCCACCCCGGTGTTCCGGGGAGGGAGGATCGTCGGGTATTTCGCCAACACCTGCCACGCGGCCGACATAGGAGGCAGGATCCTCTCCGCCGAGGCCCGCGAGGTCTACGAGGAGGGACTGCGACTGCCCATCATGAAACTGTTCCGGGCCGGGGAGATCAACCGGGATCTCATCCGGCTGATCCGAGCCAACGTGCGCACTCCCGATGAGACGGTGGGCGACCTCTATGCCCAAACCACCAGCAACGAGGTGGGAGCCCGGGCGCTCCTCGGGTTCATGGACGAGTTCGGTCTGGAATCCATCGATCCGGTGGCCCGGGAAATAATGGACCGCTCCGAGGAAGCGATGCGCCGGTCGATCGAGACGATCCCCAACGGCCGCTACGAGCACGAGACCTGGAGCGACGGGTTCGAGGAACCGATCAGGATCAAGGTGGCGGTGGTAGTCGAGGACCGGGACATCCACATCGACTTCGCAGGCTCCTCGCCCCAGAGCCGGCGAGGGATCAACGTGGTCTTCAACTACACGCACGCCTACGCCTCCTTCGCCATGAAGGCAGCGGTCAGCCCCGAAGTCCCTCACAACGAGGGAGCTTTCCGGCCGGTGCATGTCTCCGCTCCTGCAGGCTCCATCCTCAACTGCCGACCACCCGCCGCGGTGGCTTCCCGCCACATCCTGGGACACTTTCTGCCGGGCGTGATTTTCGGCGCGCTGGCCGAGGCCCTGCCCCTGATGGCGGCCGGATCAGACCCGATCTGGATCAGCGTCTGGCGGGGCCGGCC
>JAPPKR010000107.1 GCA_028819835.1 bacterium
GCATCATGCGGTCGATCTCCCTTGACCGACCGATGACCGGGTCGAGTTCCTTACCGCGGGCAGCCTGGGTGAGGTTGCGACCGAACTGGTCGAGGATGCTCGATCCCGACCGGTGGCTCTCCCGGCCGGCGCCGGTCCGGGCCGCCTGGGGGGAGGTCTGGCCCTTCGCCCTGCCTCCCTCCCCTCCGGAGCCGGAGAGTTCCGTCAGGACGGTCTGCCGTATCTTCTGCAGTCCGGCCTCGGCCTGGCCGAGCACCTGGGCAGCGACGCCCTCGCCCTCCCGTATCAAGCCGAGGAGGATGTGCTCGGTGCCAATGTAGTTGTGCCCCAACTGGAGAGCCTCCCGAAGGGCGAGTTCCAGCACCTTCTTGGCCCGGGGCGTGAAGGGAATGTGGCCGGTGGGGGCCTGCTGGCCCACTCCCACCGTCTCGATCACCGTCTCCCGGGTGCTGTTCAAGTCGATCCCCAGGCTCCCGAGGGACTTGGCGGCTACGCCCTCTCCCTCGGCGAGAAGACCCAACAGGAGGTGCTCCGTGCCGATGTATTTGTGGTTCATCTTGCGCGCTTCTTCCTGCGCCATGACGACCACCCGGCGGGCCCGGTCGGTGAATCGCTCGAACAAAATACTCTCCTGACTACGCCTGAATCCCGGGTGCCTCCGGGGTTCCTAGTCTATAGCAACTACAGAAACCCATTGTTGTCTTCCTTCGGAGTATAAGACGGGTACGACCCCTTTTTATTTCCTTTCTTCCCATGGACGACCTGCGACATCTGATTGATATTCCCCACATCTGGACCCGCCTCGAGCAGGTGGAAGGCCGTCTGCTGGAGCTCAGTTCCTCCGAGAACCAGTACACGACGGAGATCTCCCAGCACCTGCTCCGGGCCGGGGGAAAACGCCTTCGTCCCCTGCTGGCGCTCCTAGCCTCCACCCTGGGGCCCGCCGACGACCGGAGAGCGGTGGAGGCGGCCGCGGCCGTCGAGTTGATCCACGTGGGAAGCCTCTACCACGACGATGTGATCGACGAGTCCGACACCCGGAGGGGCGCGCCGTCGGTGAACGCCAACTGGAACAACACCCTGGCGGTGCTGGCCGGAGACTTTCTGATCTCCCGGGGTTCGGAGGTGGCCGCCACCTATCTGGACATCGAGTCGGTGCGCATGCTGGCCATCACCTACACCGAGTTGGTGGAGGGACAGACACTGGAGTTCCGGTTGATCGGCCAGCTCGATCACGACCTCCCCGTTTACCGGAAGCTAATCGACCAGAAGACCGCCAGCCTCATCCGCACCTCGGCCTATGTGGGAGCGAGAGCCGGCGACGCCTCGGCGGACGTTGTCGAGACCCTTACCCTGTGGGCCTTCGAACTGGGACGGGTCTTCCAGATCGCCGACGACGCCCTGGATCTGGTGGCCACCACCGACCTGCTGGGGAAGCCGGCGGGCGCCGACATCCGGGAGGGGACATTCACCCTTCCGGTGCTCATGGCCGCCCGGGGGAAGGAAGGCCCCCGGATCGCCGAGTTGCTGGGGCGCCCACCCCCCTACCCCGACGAGGCGGTGGAAGAAGTCATAGGCCTGGTGAATGAAGGCGGCTATGTCGACCGGGCGCTGTCTGTGGCCCTCGACCATGCCGAGGTGGCGAGCCAGGCTCTGGCGAGGTTGGCGGCCAACGAGACCACGAGAGTTTTGGAGAGGATGGGAGGGTATCTGATCGAGAGGGTGGAGGCGGCCCGGCAAACTCTGTAGGGGCTCTCAGGTCCAGAGTCGGCGGAAGAGCCGCGCCCAGTTGCCACCCATGATCGCAGCGATGTCCCCGGTCGAGTGTCCGCGTGTGGCCAGGCCTTCGCGGAGGCGGGGGAAGTGGCCCGGTCCGGCGACATGGCGGGGCCAGTCGACATACTCCGAGAGGTCGTCGGCGCTCCACCGCCCGTGCCGGTTCCACTCCTCGAAGTCCACCTCCGGCCCCGACCAGAAGTCGAGTCCCAGACATACCTGCTGGGGGCCGATCATCTCCACCAGATAGTCGATGTGGTCCAGAAGGTCCGAGAGATTGGCGCCCTTGCCATCGGTGCGGAGGAAGGACGCCACGGCGTTCACCCCCACCAGTCCCCCTCGCTCGGCAACCGCCCGGATCTGGCGGTCGGTGATGTTGCGGGGATGATCGAACAGCCTCCTGACGTTGGAGTGGGAGAACACCGTGGGCACGGAAGATGCCTCGATCGCTTCCAGGGTGGTGCGATCCCCCGTGTGGGAGAGGTCCACCACGATGCCCAGTTCGTTCATCTCCCCGATCAGTTCCCTCCCAAATGCGGAGAGGCCGCCGTCGGTGGGGTCCATGCATCCGCCTCCCACCGCGTTGCGATCGTTGTAGGTGAGCTGGATCATTCGCACGCCGAGGTCCCGGTAGGTCTCCACAAGATCCAGGTCGTCGCCCAGCGGGGTGGCGTTCTGGAAATGAAACGCCACGCCCAGCCGCCCCTCCCCCAGTCGGTCGAGGTCGGTGGGCGAAGCAACGTGGAAGACCCCGTCTTCTTCCGCCAGCCAACTTCTCCACTCCCCCACCCGCTTGAGGCCCTCTCCAGGATTCTCGTGGGTGGCGACGGTCGGAACCGCCAGATCCACCCCACCTACCACCCATCCCTCCCACGCGCCGGGCTTCGACAGCAAGGGAGCGCACCCGTCCACGACAACCGACCGGGATTGGGTCGTGTCCTCTATCACACTGGAAAACATTACCTCCCCCGTCGGGCAGCGTGCCTCGGTCGGTACACCGTACTACCAAGACGGAGGAAATAAAGGCGTTCTCGACCGATGGCGGCGTTCGACGTCAATGACGCCCATCGGGGGTTTTCCAGCAGAAGTTCGTCGGCGCCTGTCCGGGGGACCCCCTGGGTACTATTGGGCCCTGATGGGCCGGTTCAGCCAAGGCGGGGGGTGACCGGCTCGTGATGACGCTTCCCCGAATGACGGTAGGTGAGAACCGCATGATGCTGCCGGAAGGCCGTTCCTTCGAACTATCTCTGGAGCTACTCCAAGGCGCAATAGACATTCACGTGCATGCCACGCCGCACCTGCCCAGCAGTCCGCGAAGACTTGATCCCATTGAGGCTGCCATACAGGCGCGGGATGCCGGGATGCAAGCAATAGTGCTCATGGATGTGTTCCAGATGAGCAACGGTGTTGCCTGGATCGTGAACCGGGCCGTTCCCGACTTCAGGGTTTTCGGCGGTCTTATTCTCAATACTGCGTATGGGGGTCTGAATCCTCGTGCCGTCAAGACCGCCATCGGATACGGTGACGGCGCCAAGTTCGTCAGCTTCGGCGCCCATTCCACCCACTTTCAAGCCTCCACCGAGGGTCGAATAGTCGATGGACAGTTCACACCCCTGCAGGACCTGTATCTGGAATTCAAGCGGGAGGAGGTCGATCGGGCGATCCGCATACCTGTAGAGGGTCCCGTAGGGAGGGATTTGGGGGAGATCCTGGAGCTCATATCGGACAATCCTCACATCTTCCTGAACACCGGGCACGTCTCGCCCGCCGAAGCTGTTCGCCTGGTCGACCTCGCCTGTGACTACGGGATCGGGAACGTGTTGGTCGCCACTGCCGTGACGTCGTCTGCCTCGACCGACCAACTCCGGTACATGGCCGGAAAGGGTGCGTTCATCGAATACACCATGGGGTCCTACACCCACACCACGTCGATCCCGAAGACCCACTATTACTTCGAGTTGGAATATGCTGCCGACGAGGACATGGCAGGTGGGGCGAAGGGGAGCGTCAGGGGTGCCGCCGAACAGATCCAGGAGATAGGAGCAGACCACTGCATCCTGGCCACGGACTTCGGCGGCTACACCCTCCCGGATCCCGTCGAGGGCATGCGAGGGTTCATCGCCTCGTTCCTGGATCTGGGCATACCGTCCAACGATGTCCGCAAGATGGTCAAAACCAACCCCGAGAGACTCCTGAGCCTCGGATAACGGGACTCCCTGCCCCACGACCGGCCCCACCCGGGACCTGTCTGGCCCGCACCCTCAAAGCCCGATCTCGCGAAAAACGCAGGTCCCCTTTGGGCTCCCTCCCCCAACACCCTAGCGGTCTATATGATCCCAGGTCAGC
>JAPPKR010000084.1 GCA_028819835.1 bacterium
GTGGTTCCCGTGCATGACACGGCCGGCGCGGTGCGGATCGTTGCCTCCCAGGGAGATCCCCAGCAGGCCGCACTGGCTCACGCCAGCGCTGCTGTCCTGGGCCTGGAGGTCCTGATGGAGAGGTTGGTGGACCGGGCGGACAACACCACGCGATTCGTGGTGCTCGCCCCCGGGAAACCAGTGGTGCCCGGTGACGCCGACAAGACGTCAGTGGTCTTCGAGGTTCTCCACCGGCCGGGGTCGCTGGCGCTGGCCCTCACCGAGTTGGCCGCCCGGGGGGCCAACCTCACCCGGATCGAGTCCCGTCCTTCCCATGAGGCTTGGCGCTACCGGTTCTTTGTCGATCTGATCCACTCCCCCGGGCCCGAAGGACTGGCCGCGGTGTTCAAGCCGGACCTGGTTACGGTCAGCCGCCTGCGGATGCTGGGGAGTTACCGGGCTTCTCGGTGACGGACCCACGACGAGGTCGAGCCGGGCCATAAGGGGCTCCAGCGCAGCCTGGATGGAAGGGGGAGGGGGCGTCCCCCATTCCAGGTCGTCCAGTTCCGTGATCCAGGCGGCAGGCTGGGCTCCCGTCAAACTTGCCAGGTGTCGGGAGATCTCCCCGCCGAGGGGGTCGCCGGGCGGAAGCCGGTTTATCACCATGTGGGAGGGCGGTCCGCCGCCCAACCGCGCCAGCAGGGAGGCAGTCCGCACTATTCCCGGGGGACTGGCCCGGCACACCACGACTCTCTGGCCGGGCCAGTCCCCGAAAGCGGACATCCCGGGGCCGAGATCCACCACGGCCGTCCGGTAGTCCCAAAGACGCGACCAGCCATTTCTCAACATTCCGCCGGATGAACCGCGGGGATCCCAGAGCAGCAGGTCGACCTGCCCGACGGTCACCACCTGGTGAGGTTCGGCGGGTGGCGGAACTCCCAGCCGCAGACCCAGAGCGGGAGAGGTGTCGGCCTCTATCAACAGACAGGAGCCGCTCCGGGCGGCCAGCCACGCTATGCCCAGCGCCACCTCCGTCCTCCCGGGAGCGCCGCGGGGGCCTCCGACCGCGACGAGTGTGGGCGCCTGGGAATTCGAGGAGTCGGCCGGGGTTGGCCTCATCGCCGCCAGGGAAGCCGCGGCCCATTCCGGATCCGGCTCTTCCAGCACGATGTGGGACCCCCAATCTTCCAGCAGTCCCCGGCTCGGCGGGTGACAGGGATCGTCTATCCCGATGACCACTGCTCCCATCCGCCGCCAGGCCGACACCAGGCCTGAGGACAACCAGGGGATCCCCGCTCCCACCACCACCGCCCCCGCCCTTCCCTCTGCAAGCGTCCGGTAGACCGGCTCGGGATGGAACGCCCGCTTCACAATCCGGAGCGTTCCGGTTGCTCTTGCCCTGTCCACCAGGTCAGACTCCCAGACCGGCCCGGCGGTGGTGACCACCCGGGGGATCAAGTGAATTCCACCATCTCGATAGCGGAGAAGGGGATGATCAGTTGGCGGGAGTCACCAAGTTCCACGTGGTCCTGGCCTACTGCAAAGGGTGTGCCCTCGCACAGGTGGCCTCCCTGTGCCCAGATCCTGATGGTCAGTTCGGCGTCCTCGGCGTCCAGCAGACGATCCCGGAGGGTGGACATGCGTTGCACCTGCAGCATGGCCGCCTCCTGTTCGTACTCTGCCACCTCATCGAATCGCCGCCGGGCAAGTCTCTCGAATTGAGCCAGGTCCGGGTGTTCTGGTTGGTTCGATTTCATGTTTCGGCCTCAATGTCGTGTATCTGGACAATCTGCATCCGGCGGGCCGGCAAGTCAACCCCGGCCAGGAGGAATATTTTTTATGTTTTGTAAAATTCTTCCCACTCTGACTTTCCATTTGGGGCAAAGACCTGATACCGTGGGAAACGACTGAAGAAAGGAGGTCTATGCACGTATCACTAACCGTTAACGGTCAGCGTGCGGTAACCGATGTTGAGCCGCGCACGCTGCTGGTGCACCTGCTGAGAGAGGAACTGGGCCTGACCGGTACCCACGTGGGCTGTGACACGTCATACTGTGGCGCTTGCACCGTGATCCTCGACGGGAAGACTGTCAAGTCGTGCACCATGCTGGCAGTGCAGGCGCAGGGCGCCGAGGTAACCACCATCGAGGGGTTGGCCGCCAATGGCGATCTCCACCCTGTCCAAGAAGGTTTTTGGGAACGGCATGGCCTCCAGTGCGGATTCTGCACGCCGGGCATGATCATGTCGGCAGTGGGACTCCTTTCTGAGAACGGGTCCCCCTCCGAGGGCGAGATACGCCATGGCCTGGAAGGCAACCTGTGCCGCTGCACCGGGTATCACAACATCGTCCGCGCAGTGGAATACGCCGCTGCGAAGATGCGGGGCGAGGAACCGCCCGCCCCTGAATGGGAGGAGGGGTCGGCGTGAGTACCACCAGTGTTCTGGGCGGTGTGGTCAAGCGCAGAGAAGATCCGGCCCTGATTAGAGGCACCGGTCTCTATGTCGACGACCTCCAACTGCCGGGCATGCTGCACGTCGCTTTCGTGCGCAGCCCCTACGCCCATGCCCGCGTGGTGTCGGTGGACGCCTCCGACGCCGAGGCGATGGACGGGGTCCGGGCGGTCTACACCGCCGCGGATGTAGCTCATCTAGGTGATCTGGTCACCCAGGTGGCGGTGGGCAAGCTCCGGCCGCTCCTGGCGGGCGACAAGGTCAACCATCTGGGTGAGGCGGTTGCCATGGTGGTGGCCGACACCCGCTACGGAGCCCGTGACGCCGCTGACGCGGTCGACGTGGAATATGATCCACTCGATCCGGTGATCGACCTCAAAGAGGCCGCCTCCGACGCCGCTCTCGTTCACGAGGACATGGAATCCAATGTCCTCCTGGCATGGGAAGGCGGGCCGTGGGGCGACGAGGAAGCCATCGCCGCCACTCAACAGACCATCGCCGACGCCAAGGGGCGCGACGACACGGTCTCCGTCTCGATCGAAGCGGTCAACCAGCGTTTGCTGCCCATGCCGATGGAGCCTCGCTCGGTGGTGGCGGACTGGAACGTCGGCTACGGCCGGTTCACGGTCCACTCCTCCACCCAGATCGCGCATGCACTTGCGGGGGGGATCGCCCAGACCTTCGGGCTTTCCCTTACCGATGTCCGGTGCATTGCTCCCGAGGTGGGCGGAGGCTTCGGATGCAAGCTCAATGTCTACAACGATGAGATCCTGGTCTGCTTCGCTTCCCAGCAGTTGGGTCGTCCGGTGAAGTTCACCGAGACCCGGCGGGACGCGGCAGGCTCCACCATCCATGGTCGGGGCTGGGTGGCGACCGCCACCATAACCGGGACAGCCGACGGGCAGATCCTGGGCTATGAGTTGGACGGCATTGCCGACATGGGCGCCTACAGCCAGAACTTCACCGTGGCCATCCCCTTCCTGGGGCTTTTCGTGGGGGCGGGACAATACACGTTCCCCACCCACTGGAAGGTGGCCTGCGTTCACACCCACACCATGACGACCGACGCCTACCGGGGCGCCGGCCGACCGGAAGCCGCCTACTACCTGGAACGGGCCATCGACGCCTTTGCCAGGGAGATCGGCGTGGATCCGGCCGAGGTGCGGAGAAAGAACTTCATCCCAGCAGACAGTTTCCCTGGGGCCGCCACCCACATCGGGTTTCCCATGGACACCGGCGACTACGAGACCAACCTCGACGCACTGCTGGAGACCGCCGGCTATGAGGACCTCAAGGCCGAGCGGGATCGACTGCGGGCCGAGGGACGGCTGGTGGGCCTGGGATTGGCCACCTACGTGGAAGTGTGCGGATTCGGACCTTCCGCCCTGGTGGACCTGGGTTTCTCCTGGGCGGCCTACAAGATACCGTCCGGTTTCAGTGGATCCGGCCTGGTCCGGGTGCAGGCCGACGGCACCGCTTCGGTGATCATCGGCACCGGTCCGACCGGACAGGGCCATCAGACCACCTGGGCGCAGATCGTCTCCAATCAGTTGGGGATCCCGGTGGAGAACATCAGGGTGAGCCATGGCGACACCGCCGAGTCACCGCTGGGGATCGGTACCTTCGGGTCCCGCTCCGCGGCCGTGGACGGATCGGCCACCTATGAAGCGGCCAACAAGGT
>JAPPKR010000141.1 GCA_028819835.1 bacterium
CAGGGGAGGATCCGCATCGGGGACAACGCCCATCCCGGCTGGGGTCCCGATTGGGCGCAGCACTCGTGGTGGAACACCATCTCCGGCTCCGATGGAGCGGGGAGCTTCACTCCCGATCCGGTGGAGCGCAGGTTGGGTTGGTGGGGCGGGGGCCTTCTGATCGCGCTGGCGGGCCTGGTCTGGTGGGGGAGGGGTGCGTCCCGATGAGAGGAGTGGCGGTCGGGATGATCGGTCTGGTGTTGGGAGTGCTGACCTGGGCGATTTCGGCGGCGTCCTCCCCCGGCGCCGTCCAGGCGCCGAGCGAGGAGACCCGGGCGGGATCCGACCACCTGGTCTGCCCGCTGGCTGACTTTGTCCGCTCGGAAACGGAGGTCTCCCTGAAGGCCGCCCGGCCCGGGCCCATCCCTCTCTGGGGGGTCGCCGAAGGCGCATGGTCGACCCTCGGCGGGGCGGAGCTGGATGACAGGGGGATGTGGACGGGCGCGGCGCCGGCCGGGAGCAGCGTCTTCCTGGCTGAAACCGGCGCCGGACCGTCCGGTGCAGGGATCGCCAACGCCGCTCCGGAGGCCCTCTCCGCCTGGACGTGCGGGGAGTCCTCCGACCGCTTGGCGGCGCTGGGCGGCGCCACCCTCGCCGACGATCGTCTGGACCTGATCCTCTACAACCCCTACGTGTTGGACTCGGTTGTACAGGTCGTCGTCACCAGCGAACTGGGAGAGGACACCCCTGCCGCTCTCAGGGAGATCTACGTGCCGGCGGGCAAGACGGTGGAGATGTCCCTGGATGAGCCGTTGCGGCTCCGCAGGTCGCTGGCCGTGCTGGCGGAGTCCTCTCCCGGACGCATCGCCTTATTGCTGCGGCAGACCGGGAAGGGTGAGACCGCCATGACCGAAGGGGTGACTCCTCACACCGACTGGTGGCTGCCGGTTCCCGATCTCGGGCAGGCGGAGACCTATCTGAGCATCGCTTCGCCTTCTGGATCGCCTTTTACGTACCGGGTGGACCTGATGACCGAATCCGGCCCGCTGCCCGCCTTCCTGGAGGAGGATTTCCTGCCCGGCCAACTGGTGTCCATACCGCTGTCAGCTCTCCCCGGAGGGGTGACGGGGATCGGGGTGGTGGGCACGGTCCCGCTGGCTGCCGGGTTGCGCATCGAGGGCGAGGGTCTGCTGGCCATAAGTCCGGGAGTCCGGGAGATTGCCAAGAGTTGGTTCCTTCCCGCCGCCGGAGATGGCGCCGGGAGAGACACCAGGGCCTGGATTATGAATCCGTCGGGACTGGAGGCGAGAGTGTCGGTCTCGGCGGGGAACTACTCCTTCACCATCACGGTTCCGCCCGAATCGGTTCGCTCTTTCGAACTGGGCAAGTTGAGAGCATCGACGGAGGGCATTGCCGGATACCTGGTCGAAGCCGAGGATGAGATCGCGGTGGTGATGACCACCCAGCTTCAGGGGGGAGCCGCCTCGATTGCGGTCGGCGCGCCGTTAGGTTGATGACCGCGAGACTCCCCCTTTACACCGACGACCTCTCCCGGCTGGATGGCTGGGATCGGGCCGTCCGGCGTTGGGAGGAGCGAGGCCTGGTGAACAGGCTGTGGGCCTCGGACCCGTCGGTTTGGGGAACGGCGGCTCCCACCGCCGGAGATTGGCTCGGATGGCTGGATCTTCCCTACGCCATGGGTGATCGGCTGGAAGGCATGGCCCGTCTGGCCGAGGAGGCGGCCGCAGCGGGAGTGGCGGACGTCGTGCTGCTGGGCATGGGAGGTTCCAGCCTGGCGCCTGAGGTGTTCGGTGCGGTGTTCGGCTCCGGGCCGGGCCGTCCCCGTCTCACCGTGTTGGATTCCACCCACCCCCAGGCGGTGACGTCACTTCGCTCCCGGATCAATCTGTCCCGCACCCTGTTCCTGGTCTCGTCGAAGTCGGGCACCACGGTGGAGACCCTGTCGTTCTTCAGGTTCTTTTGGGAACAGTGCTCCGGGGAAGGCGCCCGGTTCGTTGCGATCACCGACCGCGACACTCCGCTGGACCGTCTGGCGAGAGAGCGCGGGTTCCGGGCGGTGTTCAACGCCCCTACCGACGTGGGAGGACGGTTCTCGGCCCTCAGCGCCTTCGGACTGGTTCCCGCCGCGCTCATCGGGGTGGACGTCCCGGCCCTGCTGGAGAGGGCCCGGGAAGCGGCGGACCGGGGCAGGCTGGGCGCCGGCGAGAACCCGGCGGTGGGCCTGGGGTTGGCCGTGGGTGCGGCCGCGGCGGCCGGGATGGACAAGCTGACCCTGCACACCACCGACAGCCTGGCGGCGTTTCCCGCCTGGATGGAGCAACTGGTGGCCGAGAGCCTTGGAAAGAACGGGGTCGGGATAGTCCCGGTGGCGGGGGAATCGATCCTGGCCACGGATCTCTACGGCTCAGACCGTGTCTTCTTGGTGTGGGAGTCCGACGGCGGGCCTCCGGTAGGTCTGCCCTGCGGCGTGAGCGGAGCGCGGATCGAGGTTGCGGACCGCCTGGACCTGGGCGCTGAGATCATCCGGGCGGAGTTGGCGGTGGCCGCCGCCGGTGAGGTGCTGGGAGTGAATCCCTTCGATCAGCCCGACGTTGAAGAGGCCAAGCGACTGGCGTCGGAGGCGATGGGCCGCGACGCTGCCACGGCCGGGACCGACCTGGCGCCGGCGCAGTCAACCGGGGCGAGGGCATCGATCCGCAGGATGGTGGAGGAGTTGGGACCGGGTGACTACCTGGGCATCCACGCCTATCTTCCCCCGGGAGCCGAGATCGAGGAGAAGGTCGGCGGGCTCCGCCGGCGGATCACCGAGATGAGCGGGGCGGCCACCACCTTCGGGTACGGTCCTCGGTATCTTCACTCCACCGGACAGGTCCACAAGGGAGGTCCCGGAGGCGGCGTCTTCCTGCAGATAGTGGATGCCCCCTCATCCGAGGTGCGGGTTCCCGAGACCGAGTTTGGGTTCGCCAGGCTGATCGCCGCCCAGGCCGAGGGGGACTACCTGGCTCTCCGGGGTGCGGGTCGCAGAGTCCTGCGGGTGACTCTGGAATCGGACCGGTCCGGCGGCCTGGAGGCGATCGCCGAGAGCCTGAGTTGACGTTCGGGAGAAAACAGGAAGAAAACACGAAACGAAAACGTTTTAAAGGTGTCTTATAATTACGGACAAGCCGAAGACAAGAAGCCAAGACCAGACGAGGAGCTGATTTTGAGGCATTACACAGCAAAGGGGATGGGCCCCGCATCTGTGCATGCTTGGTCTATCCCACAATGCCACTACGTAGCGCCTGCGAAGGCGAAGCGTGGTGCGACACATCACCCAAGAAAAGGTGCGGACCGTTAGGCGATGAATTGACCGACCAAAACCCCCATTGTCAGCGGAGCCGCCAGAGAGGCGGCTCTTTTGTTTGGAGACCCAAATGGAACTGAACACACGAATAGATGTTTTGAGGGAGATCCTGGAGCGCAGCGGCGTCTGCTACGGCAGCGGCGACACCTCCAGTTTCTTCACCAATGAAAGTGAAGCTGTGCGGGTTGCCCAGTTGATCTGTGGCACCTGTCCGGTGCAAGCTCGGGCTGCCTGCCTCGAGTACGCCCTGTCCACCAACATGGAGTACGGGGTGTGGGGAGGCATCCTCTTCTGGGACGGCCAGGCCTTCTACCGCAAGAGGCCTCCGGGACGTCCCCGGGCCGACGAGGCCTCCCTGCCCGTGGAAGCCTCGAAGGAGGACCTGTGGGCGCTGGTGGAGGAACTGTCGCCGATGAGGAAGACCGCCTAAGCCTCAGGTCGTAATATGGAGTAGGCGGCCGGGCGTTTAGCTCAGATGGGAGAGCGCTTCCCTTACAAGGAAGAGGTCGGCGGTTCGATTCCGTCAACGCCCACCACCCTGTTTCCCCAGTTCACAGGCCTGCCGTCAAAATCGATGTCACTTATAGTGTCACCGACAGCTTTTTTGCATGTCACCCATGATGTTCCTTCTGGTGTCACCAACAGCATCAGCCTAGGTTACACCAAACCTCTCCTTGCAGAGGAGTTATATGACCGGCAGGCCTCCTCCTGAGGCGAAACCAACCCCACCAACCGAAGCTTACCTTCCAACCGTCACAGGACG
>JAPPKR010000068.1 GCA_028819835.1 bacterium
CCGCGATACGTTCCATGAGCATTCGATGGGCAGGGGTCTGGTGGGGATGTGAGGCGTCCCACACACCTCCCACCGGCATGTGTCCCACCACCGCCTCCAACCCGCGGACATGGTCGGCGTGAGGGTGGGTAATCACCACCAGGTCCACTTCGCCCACCCGGTACTTTCGAAGCTTCTCCGCAAGTGTCACGGGATCCGGCCCTCCGTCGATCAGGACCGTCAGCCCGGTTCCCAGTACCAGGATGGAGTCCCCCTGGCCCACATCTAGGAAGACCACCGCCGGAGGCCCGGCCCCATCGGAACCGACCAGGGGAGACACGCCGGCAAAGACCCGGACCACCGCCAGGATGAGCGCCGCCATCGTCAACATCGGCAGGCGGACGTCCGACCATCGCCAGGCTACGAGTCCCGCCGCTATAGCAACCGCCGTCCCCAGCCAGCCCAGTTGGGGAAAGGGCGAGAGAAAGCGGGACACCGCCAGCACTCCTTCGGCTGCGAACGCCGCCAGCCCCACCAGGGGCTGCCAACCGCTCACCGATCCGATTCCCCCCAGGATCGTGGAGACCACCACCAGCGGAGCGGCGGCCAGGTTGGCCACCGGTGAGAGGAGGGGAACCGACCCAAATGATCCCAGCAGGATCGGCGCTACCGCCACCTGGGCTGCCAGGGCCGCTCCCAGGGTCTGCCACACCCAGCGAGGCCGGCGTCCCGACCCAATCCTCATCCCCGCCATCACCCCCAGCGTGGCGGCCACGGACAGGGCGAAGCCCAAACTCCTGGCGAGTTCGGCCGACACCAGAAGCGCCAAGATCACGGTGGTCCCCAGGGCCGCCCAACTTCCCAGGGGGAACCCAACTGCCCGGGCGCCCAGCGTCAGCGACGCCAGCAGCCCGGCCCGCAGGACCGACGGTTCCCACCGGGTCACCACCATGAACACCCCCAGGGCCACAAGCCCCACCAGGCAGCGAAGGCGGGGACGACTCGCCACCGGCCACATCAGGATCCAGAGCGCCCCCAGGAAAAGGGCGACGTTCCCTCCCGAGACCGCCACGTAGTGACTGAGGCCGGAGCGCCGCAGGTCAGCCAGATCGGAGCCGGAAAGCCGGGTGGTGTCCCCAACCAGGAATCCGGCCACCAGCCCCAGCCCGTCCTGGGGTCCGGTGCGGAGGTTCTCCATCACCCTTCGCCTCACCGCATTGCCTACGTTCACCAGCCATCCCTGGGCAGGGGAGACCCGCGCCAGGTCCCCGCTCCACATGCGAGATGCATAGACCGAGGTCCCCCGGCGTCCCGATTCCTTCACCACATACCCGGACGCCTCGAAGACCTCGCCGGCCGCCAGGTCCCCGGTATCGGCGGCATGGATCACCATAACCGGACCAAACCACTCCCTCCAGGGGTGATCCTCCGCCGTCCGGTACGCGAGGGGCCGGGCCACCAACCACGGGCGATCCCGAACCCCCCGGGGATCGGTCCGGGCCACCGCCCGGATGGTTACTTTTCCCTCAACCACCGTGGCGGCAAGCATCTCGGCCTCCCGATGGGCCGCTCCCCATCCCGCCCAGGAACCCGCCACCAACCCTGCGGCCATGACGAGAGCCACCCCGGACCGCTTCGTGACGACCGCCGCCGCTCCGACCGCCACGGCTGCCCACAATCCCCAGGCATGCCGGCCCACCAAGGCGCCGGCCCAGACCAAGACGGCCGCCAGAAGAAACCGGGCCTCGCTCCGATCCGGCAGGGAGGCTACCCATCCCGGCGGGTTCACCATTCTCTACCCTCCCGGCATGTTCAAGGGACGGTGACGTGCCTGCGGAGTTCGGCCAACTTCCGCTCACCGATGCCGGACACATCCAGCAGGTCCTCCACCTCCAGGAAGGGTCCATTGGCCTGGCGGTGATGGACGATCCTGTGCGCCAGCACCGGCCCCACGCCGGGAATCTCCTCCAACTGGTCGATGCTTGCCCCGTTCAGGCTTACAGGGCCCGACGATCCACCCGAACTACCGCTCCAGGCATTCTGGGCATCCAAGCGGGTTCCGGGACCCGGAACCACCACCTGCACCCCGTCGGACACCGGCGCCGCCAGGTTGATCTCATCCAGTCGGGCATCGGCCAAAGCTCCCCCCGCCGCCATGATCACGTCCCCCACCCTGGCCGAGGCGTTCACTCTCACCAGCCCGGGACGCAACACCCTTCCCGACACGTGTACCACGATCTCGGTCTCCGATACATCTTCACCTCTCTCCCCCTCCCCGGGCACCAGGGATACCACCCCTGTCGCGGGGATCGGCGCCACCCCAGGAGGCTGGGGCCGCCACAGCCCGAAGAACACCCCGGCGCCAACCGCCGTCACCAACATGGCGACGGCCAGCCCCCAATGTGACTTCCCCATGCCTCACACTATGGATTGACCACCACCCGCAAGTCCACTGCTGGGCGCCGGTTTTTTGAGGCCGGGGAACCCCAAACCTCTCTTACAGTCCCGAATATCACTAAGGTGGCAAAACAAACACGAACATGCTAGATTGTGACCCGGTATCCCGCCGTCCCGGACCGGCAGGGGAATGCGAAAGACGACATAGACACCACTCGCACTACGACTTTTCTAGAGTGTGAGATCAGCTCGACGGCTGCAGCCGGCGGAAATCCAGGCGAGCAGAGATGAAGGAGTCAGCAATGGGAAAGAATCGACTAATCGGCCTCTACCTCGTGGTGGTGGGTGCAGCGGTGGCCATTCAGTTCGTTCTGTATCCGCTCTATGGGAACAGCACCGACGCTGGGATCACGATCTGGCTGACGCTGGACTGGTTCATGGCCCTCGGCCTGGTGCTGGCGCTGTACACCACCAGCCAGCGGAGACAAGCGGGTAAGGGAGACGGCGACGCCTGTTGCTCAACCAGTGCGGCCGTGATGTTCTATGGCACCGCCATCCTGGCTCTTGCCTTCTTTCCCAACTGGTTCGGAGAAGCCTTCACCGAGCATGCCAACGACACGGCAGCCTGGACCATCTGGCATCTGATCGACTCGGTCCTGCCGGTCCTGTTCGTGGCGGAGGGACGACGGCTGTTGCGGGCCTCGTGATCGTCCGCCTGCGCATCTCCGATCGGTGAGTCTGAGAATGCGATGGTGATAAAGCGGGCAATCAGCGTCTACCTGGGGTTGGTAGCGATATGCCTGGCCGTGCAATTCACAACCTGGACTATCTACGCCCAAGCCTCGAAACAGGCCGATGAAGCAGCGGGCACCGTCTGGGACGTGATCGGCTGGAGCATGCTTGCCGGGCTGGTGCTGGTAATGGTTGTCACCTACCAAGAGAAGCAGGGAGGCCACCCCGAGTCTCCAACCGCCGCCCGGCAGTGGCTCACCGCCAACCGTCTGTTCTACGCCACGCTGGTTCTGACCCTTGCGTTCCTTCCGAACTGGTTCGCATCACGCTGGGGAGAACCCCCCAACGAGGCCACGTTCTGGATGGTCTGGTATGTGATCGACACCGTGACCCCGGTGGTCTTCGGCGTAACAGCCATCAGGCTCTGGCGCACCGCCTCGGATTAGGGCAGATCAGCCGGGAGCAGGTCGAGCCGAACGGTCTCGGACTACTTCACCACCAGGTTGACGATCCGGGGCGGGCGGGCCACCACTCGAACCACACGCCCTCCCTCCAGCCAGCGCTGGATCCGCTGGGACCGGAACGCGTACTGCTCCGCGGTCGCCTCGTCTATGTCGACGGGGACCTCCACGCGGTCCCGGACCTTGCCGTTGACCTGCAACACCATCACCACCTTGTCTTCCCGGGCCACCTCCTCGTCCCAGGCCGGCCACCCCTGGGTGGCGAGCATCCCCCGATATCCCAGCCGATCCCACAACTCGTGAGAGACGTGGGGCGCCAAGGGTGCGAGCATCAACAGCAACAGGCGGTAGACCTCGCGGAAGGTCTCGGTTCTTCCTCCTCCCCGCAGGTAGGCGATCACCTCGTTAATCATCGCCATCAGCGTCGACACCACGGTGTTGAAGTGGAAGCGGTCTATATCGGAGGTCACCTTGCCCAGGGCGCGGTGCGCCACCCCCAGGATCGCCCGATCCCGACGGTCCTCCTCCCGG
>JAPPKR010000003.1 GCA_028819835.1 bacterium
GACGTCGGTGGGCCGCCTGGATTTACCTGGCGATGGCCGGGCTCCTGGCGGGACTGGCCCTCTCCGAGCCGGGGCTATGGATCACCGCTCTCCTCCTGGCCGCGATCGGCGCGTATCAGTGGTGGGCGTCGTGGCCTCTGGTTCTCGACCAGGCAGGCGCCTTGCAGACCGCGGCCGCAAGAGTTCCCTTCGGGGTCGGGCACGCCTCGGTGGCGGTGACCTTCGCGGGGATACGGTCCCGTCCCCGCTGGCAGGTGATCGTCTACTCCTCGGAAAGCCCGCCGAAGCGCAGGGCGCTGGTGGAGATCGACGGCGTCACCGGAGAGTCCCCCGAGGATGTGTACATAGAGGACCTGGAACCTCCGCAGACCTGAGGTCGGCGGGTTCTCAGTTGCCCCCGGAGAGTTTCCTCTCGGTCCGACCCACGTAGACCTGCCGGGGTCGAAAGATGCGTCCCTTGGGATCGGACGCCATCTCCCTCCAGTGGGACAACCATCCGGGCAACCGGCCTATCGCAAACAGCACCGTGAACATCTCGGTCGGGAACCCCAGCGCCCGGTACAAAAACCCCGAGTAGAAGTCGACGTTGGGGTAGAGGCGCCGTTTTGCGAAGTACTCATCGGCCAACGCCGCAGCCTCCAGGTCCTTGGCAAGCTGCAGCAGAGGGTCGTCCTTGCCCAACCGGGACAACACCTCTCCGGCTGTCGCCTTGATGATTCTGGCTCTGGGGTCGAAGTTTCGGTACACCCGGTGCCCGAAACCCATCAACCGGAACGGATCGGAGCGGTCCTTGGCGCGGTGAATGGCCTTCTCGATGTCTCCCCCCTCGGTTTGGATCTCCTCCAGCATCCCCAGCACCGCCCGGTTGGCTCCTCCGTGGAGCGGTCCGGAGAGCGCGCTGATCCCCGCGGCGATCGATGAGAAAATGCTGGCACCGCCCGAGCCCACCAGCCGCACCGCCGATGAAGAACAGTTCTGACCATGGTCCATGTGGAGGATCTGCAGCAAGTCCAAGACCGCCACCTCTTCGGGGTCGGGAAGGGGGGCCGAGTCGGATTCCGCCAGGGCGGTGTGGAAGAAACGGGACGTGTAGGGAAGGTCTTCTCTCACTCTGATGGGTCCCAGTCCCAGCAGGCGGCGGTTGATGAGTGCAGCCAGTGTGGGAATGTCGGCCAGGAGGATCCGGGCCGCCTCTTCAACAGCCTCCGGTCTGCTCGACTGTGAGAACTCGGGGTGGAGTCCGGCCATGGCCAGTACCCCGGCCGCCAGGGTTGCCATCGGATCGCTGGTGGCGGGGAAGGTATCGAGAAAGTCGTCCATGTAGGGTCGGTCAACGGCGTAACGACCGATCTCCTCCTCGAACCGGCTGATCTCGTGGCGGGCGGGAAGGTCCTCGTACAGCAGCAGCCAGGCAGCCTCCAGGAAGCTGACCCGGCCGGCCAACTCCTCTATCGGATAGCCGCGGTAGCTCAAGGTTCCGTTCTCGCCGTCCACATAGCTGACGGCGCTGGGATTCTCCGAACTGTTGGCAAAGCCCCGGTCAACGGTGATAACCCCCAGTTCGGAGCGAAGACGGGAGATGTCAAGCCCCCGATCGCCGCGCGTGGGCTCTACCAGGGGCAACTCCAGCTCGCGGTCCCCGAGCAGGATTCTTGCATCATCACCCATGCGCTTAATTATCGTCCTTCCGGGAGGCGTTGATGACCTTTTGTGCTTCCTGGGGAGGGATTTCGGAGTAGTGGTCGAAGGCCACTTCAAAAGTCCCCCGCCCGCTGGTCATGGAGCGGAGGTCCACGGCGTAACGCTGGATCTCCGCCATGGGAACCTCGGCGGAAATGATCCGAAGGGACCCGTCGGTGTCCATGCCGTACACGCGGCCCCGCTTGGAGTTGATGTCCCCGATCACGTCCCCGGTGTACTCTTCGGGCACCTTCACGGAAAGCTGGGTGATCGGCTCCAAGAGGACGGGACGAAGCTCCTGAGCGGCCGCCCGGACCGCGGCGATCCCGGCCATCCGGAAGGAGAGTTCGTCCGAGTCCACCGAGTGATACTTCCCGTCGAACACCTCGGCGGAGACGTCGATCACCGGGTACCCGGCCAGCACGCCGCGGGCGAAGGCTTCCTGGATCCCCTTGTCCACCGCCGGTATGTACTGGCGGGGGATGGATCCTCCCTTGATGGAGTCGATGAACTCATATCCCTCGCCCTGGGCCTGAGGGGCGAACCGCACGAAGGCGACGCCGAACTGCCCGCGTCCTCCGGTCTGCTTCTTGTGCTTGCCTTCCGCCTCGGCCCTTCCCGTGATCGTCTCGCGATAGGGGATCTTGGGCAGGGCAGTGTCCACTTCCACCCCGAACTTGCGGTTGATACGGGCCAGGGTCACGTCAAGATGGACGTCTCCAAGCCCTGCCAGGATCGTCTCGCCGGTCTCCGAGCGCCGCTCCACGGCCAGCGTGGGGTCTTCCTCCACAGCCCTCTGCAGGGCAGTGGAGAGCTTCTCCTCGTCCTGGGTGGAGCGGGGAAACACCGCCAACTCCATCACCGGCTTCGGGTAGACGGCCGGAAGTATCACGGCGTCCGATCCGGGAGAGCGCAGGGTGGACCCGGTGGTGGCCTTGTCCACCTTGGCCACCGCGGCCACGTCCCCGCACGGGATCCGGTCGGTGGTGATCGGGTTGCGACCCTGGAGGAAGAACAAGTTACTGACCCGTACCGCCGGACCTCCCGCCAACTCCAGGGTGTCGTCGGACTGGATAGACCCGCTGAACACCCGCAGGATGGAGATCCGCCCCACGTACGGGTCCCCGATCGTCTTGAACACATATGCCGCCGCCGCGCCGTCCTCGGCTATCTCGACGGAGCCCTCCGCCAGTGGAGGTGTGGGACGCTCGAGCGGGGAGGGAGCGAAACTCTTGAGAAAGTCGGCAAGGACGTCGATCCCGATCATCTGACTGGAAGAGCCCGCCAGCACCGGGAAGATCTCTCCCGCCCGCATGGCTTCCCGAATGACCGACACGATCACCGCCTGTTCGGGTTCCTCTCCCTCGAAGTAGGCGGTCATCAGGTCATCATCGGTCTCCACAACCGACTCGACCAACTCCAAGTGGGCTTCTTCCAGGACAGCCGCCACCTCCGCGGGCGCGCTGGCAGCCACGGCGCCCCGGGGATTGCCTTCCTCGTAGAGGTCCACCTGGCCCGAACTGACCCGGGCGACCCCCCTCAGGCCTGCCTCCTCTCCCACGTTGATCACCAGCGGCGCTATCCCCTTGCCGAACGCTTCGCGCAGCTCATCCAAGGTGCGGTTCAGCGAGGAGCGATCCCGATCGAGCTTGGTGACGAAAACCGCCCGGGGGGTGCCCTCTTCGGCTGCCACCTTCCACATCAACTCGGTCTGCACCTCCACGCCGTCCACTCCCGAGACGACGAAGAGGGCGAGGTCCGCCACCCGGATGGCGGACCGGGCGTCACCCGAGAAGTCAGCGTATCCAGGGGTGTCGATCAGGTTTATCTTGCATCCGTCCCATTCGAGGGAGGCGACCGACAGGTTGAGAGAGAGTTTTCTCTCCTCTTCTTCCGGCTCGTGGTCCAACATGGTGGTTCCCCGGTCCACCGACCCCAACCGGGTCGTGACTCCCGCGGTGAACAGCAGAGCTTCGGCGAGGGAAGTCTTACCACTCCCCCCATGGCCTATCAGGGCTACGGTGCGAATCGAATCAGGTGACAAGCGGGCTCCTCGTGACAATTTGGCAGGTCAATTCAGGATAGCGGAAACAGCCTGCCCCCTGTTTGGCGGCGGCAGGCGGTAATTTCGGGGAGCATGGCTCTGTTTGGCAGTGACGGACAATTGCCGCTTGTTCATAGAACGGTTAGCGTGAGAGAAGCGTGATAGACATTTGGGTGCGCCCTCACCTTAGAAGGGTGCTTGATCCTATCGGGCGTTTCCTGAACCGGTGCGGGATCAGTCCGGCCGCCCTCACCTTCTTCGGTTTGGGGGTGACCATCGTCGGGGCCGTGATCATTT
>JAPPKR010000053.1 GCA_028819835.1 bacterium
GCTTCTCAAGTAGAAAGCCGAGCCGGGACGCCGTAGGGTTGGGGCCGATGCGCATACTGGTCATCAACTGCGGCAGTTCGTCAATCAAGTACAAGCTGTACGGTGCGGAGGTGGGCGACTCCCTGGCGGAGGGAATAATTGAAGGGATCGGCACCCCGGGCGCCCGTCACCGGCACAGGATGGGAGACTGGGAGACCGCGGTGGAGGTTTCGGTGATTGACTACCGCTCCGGGGTGTCACGCATAGTGGAGGCCCTGTCGGAGTGGGGGCCGGCCCCTCCGGTGGCCGACTCAAGGGAGATCGCAGGGGTGGGCCATCGGGTGGTGCACGGCGGGGAGCGCTTCTCGGCGTCGGTGATCATCGACCCCGGGGTGATGGAGACGATCGAGTCGCTGGACCCCCTGGCGCCCCTTCACAACCCCGCCAACCGGGCCGGCATCGAGGCGGCGGCGGATCTTCTGCCCGAGGCGACCGGAGTGGCGGTCTTCGACACCGCCTTCTTCTCGACGCTGCCCGAGCGCGCCTATCGCTACGCGGTCCCGGCCCAGTGGTGGCGACGCCACGGTGTGCGCCGTTTCGGCTTCCACGGGATCAGCCACAGATATCTCGTGGAGCGCGCCTCCATTGTGTTGGGCAAACCCCGCCCCAACCTGGTGACGTTCCACCTGGGGGCCGGCGCCTCGGCCTGCGCGGTCCGAGAGGGCAGGGCCGTGGACACCTCGATGGGGATGACTCCCCTGGAAGGGCTGGTGATGGGCACCCGAAGCGGCGACCTTGACCCGGCGGTGGTGTTTCACCTCATGGAGGCGGGACTGTCGGCAGCCGAGATCCGCCGGGGCCTGGAGAGAGAGGGGGGCCTGTTGGGTCTGAGCGGGATCTCATCGGACTTCCGGAGGCTGACCGAAGCGACCCGGGCCGGGGATGCATCCGCCGCCCTGGCGGTGGAGGTCTTCGTGCACCGCATCCGCCGCTACCTGGGGGCGTTCCTGGTGCAGGCGGCGCCGTGCGACGGAGTGGTCTTCTCCGGAGGGATCGGGGAGAACAGTCCCGAGGTGCGCCGGATGGTGATCGATGACCTGGAGTCCCTTGGTTTGGCCCACGATCCCTCGAGGAATGCCGGGACGGGAGAGAGGCGTATCTCCACCGACGGCAGTCCGATCGCGATTTGGGTAATCCCCACCGATGAGGAGTCCCTGATAGCCCGCGACACGGCCCGACTGGTGGTTGCCGGCCAAGTGTGAAGCTGGCGCTGGGCGCTGGGGGTCGGGCGTCTGGCGGGGTAAATTTGAGGGATGAAGCTCTATGTGAAGGCCGCGGTGTTCACCCTGGTGGTGCCCGGCGGGTTCGGTGGACTGGTTCCCGCCCTGCTGGTGCGGGGTCGGGAACCGGCGGATGGGGCGCTTATGGTGCTGGCCGTTTGTTTGATGGCCATCGGGGCGGCCATGTACCTGCGTTGTGTGTGGGACTTCGCGGTGTTCGGGAAGGGGACGCCCGCTCCGATCGACGAGCCGAAGCGACTGGTCGTACGCGGTCTCTACCGGTATACCCGAAATCCCATGTACGTGGGGTTGATAACTCTGATCGCCGGGTGGGCCATACTCTTCGGATCGGTGGTACTGGCGTGGTGCGGGGTCTTCCTGTTCATCTTCTTCTCCTTGTTCGTGCGCCTCTACGAGGAGCCGCACCTGTCCCGGAAGTTCGGCGCCGAATACGATGCCTACAAGGCTCGGGTGGGCCGCTGGCTACCCCGGTTCTCCCGCAGGTAGGATTTCGCAGGCATTCTCGCCCGGTGGTTGAGAGACGCCTATGATGTGTTGCCCAGGTAGGTACTCATAGGCACACAGATGGACACACACTCAGGCATCCACTCCTGTCTTGGCTCTCAAGGGGAGTCCGGCACCCCAGGCAGATCCCCAGTCCATGTGTCTGCAATGGTCCCCGGTTTGGTCCGCAGTCGAGATGGGGCAGTGACCACTCCAGGGCCAGCCGGTGGCGGGGCCGACCGCTAGATTGAATGACCCGCTCGTTGCTCACTGAATGATGTTGGCGAAACTCCGCGACCTGTACAGGGGACTCCATAAAGCGCACCGCGGGACGGACGTGGCCCGTCGGGTGCGACGCTTCGACGGCTGGGTCGACAGAACGTCGGCCGTCGAGAACGACGGGAGGGGTTACGACCACACCGAAACGGTCGAGGAGTACTACGACCTTTGCAACGAGTTCATGGTCTACGGTTGGGGTGAGTCCCTGCACTTCGCGCCCCTTTCGCCTCAGGAGACCCTGGGGGAGTCCCAGGTCCGGCATCAAAGACTGATGATCGCCAAACTGGATTTGCGCGAGGGCATGAACGTGGTTGACGTTGGTTGCGGAATCGGCGGACCGATGCGCCGCGTGGTCCGTGAGGCCGGTGTCAGAGTCGTCGGCGTCAACCGCAGTGGCGTTCAGCTTGACAGGGCGAGGTCGTTGAACGCCGAGGCGGGACTCGACCACATGGTCGACTACCTGGAGTGCAGTTTCATGGACATGGGGGTTGTTCCGGACCATACTTTCGACCGGGCTTACGCCATCGAGTCGACGTGCCATGCGCCGGACAAGGTGGGCGCGTTCACCGAGATCCACCGGGTGCTGAAACCCGGAGCCCTGTTCTGGGGTCAGGAAATGTGCATGACGGACAGGTTCGATCCGGCCGACAAGCGGCACCGGGCCATCAAGCAGGAATTGATGCGCGGCATCGCGCTCCCGGAGATCGCCACTGTGGACCAGGTGAACCGGGACCTTGTGACGGCCGGGTTCGAGGTTGTCGAAGGCATCGACCGGGCTGTGGAGGAGAACGGTCGGACAACACCGTGGTACCAGCCAATGGAAACCTCGCGCAGAACAGCGGGCAGCGGCCTGCGCCGGATTCCGCTTGGTCGCAGGGCGCTCATCAAGGTATTCAAGGCGGCTGAGGTGATCAGGATATTTCCCAAGGGCTCCGCGGAGATCGTCAAGCTGCTGGATCGGACCGCAAAAGCCTACGTCGCGGGCGGGAAGACCGGGATATTCACGCCGCTGTACTGCTTCCTGGCCCGCAAACCCGCTGGGCCATCTCCTTCCCCATAGTCGCGATCCCATGATGCGCTATTGGTTCAGCTTGCGCCCCGGCGGAAAAGTGATGGAGGTACTACGGGCGCTGAACTGTCTTTGGGCTGGGTTCGGTTGTCGCAGGGGCTCGCAGGGACGGCAGGTAATCTGGCCCGTATGAGCTTTTTTGCAGGCAAGAATATCGTAGTCACGGGAGCAGGGCGGGGGATCGGTCTGGCCACAGCCGAGATGCTGGTGGCCGAAGGCGGGAGAGTCTGGTGTTTCGACCTTGCAGAGGACCGTCTCCGGGAGGCCACCGATGGCATGGAGGGACCGGGAGCAGCGGTACCCGTGGTGGCCGACATCTCCGACGAGGGGTCGGTGGCCGAAGGCTACCGACAGGTCTCGGAGGCAACCGGAGGAGTGCTGTCAGGCTTGGCTCACTGCGCGGCGATCGGACGGGCCTACCTGTTCGAGGAGATGACCTGGGAGGACTGGGAGGTGGAGTTTAAGGTGAACGTGTTCGGGACCTATCTGATGACCAAGTACGCCGCCCCCTTGATGCGCGCCGCCGGAGGGGGTCGGATCGTCAACATCGCCTCCAACGCCGCGAAGGTCCCCGGCCCCTACTCCGCCCCCTACAACTCCTCCAAGGCGGCGGTGATCAGCCTGACCCGATCCTCGGCCAAGGCGTTGGCGCCCGACATCGCGGTCAACTCCATCTGCCCCGGCCACGTCGACACCCCGATGAGGAGCGGCTTCGGCGTGGAGGCGGGCCGGCTCGTGGAAGGGGTGGACCTCGACGCGGCGGCGGCCACCGCCCAGTTGGGAAGGCCCGCCCGTCCCGAGGAGATCGCATCGGCGGTGCTGTTCCTGCTCAGTCCTGGCGCGGTGTTCATCAACGGTGAGGACCTGAACGTCAACGGCGGGATAGTGATGTAC
>JAPPKR010000007.1 GCA_028819835.1 bacterium
TCCATACCTGGTCGGAAGTATAGAGACCTAAAAGGGCCTGATTCTGCATGACCCTGCGAGGGTGGGCCGGGCTAGAATGTTGGAGTGAAATGTCCTAGGGGACGCGACGATAAGAAAGAGGGGTGATGATGTCTATGAGCACCTCGATATCCGGAGGCGACTGGTCGGCGCCTGCCACCCGAGGCGAGTTGATGTCAGTGAAACACGACCTGCAAGTGGAGATGAAGGACCTGCAGTTGGGCATTTACCGGATGATCTGGATTGCAGCCGGAGCCATGACTGCCGTGGGAATCCTGTTGAGGTATTTCTAGCAGTTGAAACGCCGGACGGGAACAGGCCAAGTCTTGGTATTCTCCCCGGATCAGATGGATGACCGGCTGACTCGTTTGACTCCCGGGATGGCCATTCCCTACGGGGGGGACCGGGTGACGCTGGTGACAGAGGACCTGGCCGCCGCCTTCGCGCCCGGGGACCGGCTGGTGGTGGTGCAATCCACGGGGGATTTGCTGCGCATTCCTGCCGCCGACTGGGAGATCGCGGCCAATGCGGTGGACCGGGCGCACCGGGCCTTCGCCGCCCTGGGCCAGGCTACGGACCGACAGATCACAGACTTCTACGGGGCTTTCGCCCGCCGCCTCCTGGACGACTCGGCGTTCGCTCCCATCGCAGAGGCGAACCAGGCCGACGTGGAGCGGGCCCAGGCCAGGGGGCAGACCTCTACCCGGCTGGTGCTGTCGGACAAGATGCGATCCGACATGGCGGACGGCCTGAACACCTGGCGGGACGCAGCGTCCGGGCGGGGGACGGTCATCGAGAAGGCTCCCCACGACGGGTGGGAGGCGCAGTTGATCCGCTCGGGCCTGGGGGTGGTGGGGTTCGTGTTCGAGGGCCGTCCCAACGTGTTCGCCGACGCCACCGGCGTGCTCCGCTCCGGCAACACGGTGGTCTTCCGGATCGGCTCGGCGGCACTGGGCACAGCCCGGGCGATCGTCGAGCACGCGCTGGATCCCGCGCTTTCGGAGGCTGGCCTTCCGGAGGGGGCGGTCACCCTGGTGGACAGCCCCTCGAGAGCCTCGGGATGGGCGCTCTTCTCACAACCCAAGCTGTCCCTGGCAGTGGCCCGCGGGTCGGGCCAGGCGGTGGGGCAACTGGGAGCGGTGGCCCGCCAGAGCGGCATCTCGGTGAGCCTCCACGGGACGGGAGGCGGGTGGATGGTGGCCGGTCCCGGAGCCGACGCGTCCCGGTTCGCCAAGGCGGTCCGCCACTCGCTCGACCGGAAGGTATGCAACACGCTCAACGTCTGCGCGGTGGTCCGCTCCAGGGCCGAGGAGTTGGCGCCTCTGTTCCTCGACGCTCTCGAGGAGGCCGCCCGGAGCCGGGGCGTCAATCCCAAGCTGTGGGTGACCGAGGGAGACGAGGGACTGGTACCCTCACACTGGTTCCGGTCCGGCACGGTCACCCGCGCCGAGGGGACGGTGACGGAGCCGATAACCGAAAGCCTTTCCCACAGCCGGCTGGGCCTCGAGTGGGAGTGGGAGGAGAGCCCGGAGGTGACCCTCACGACCGTGGACTCGGTGGAGCAGGCCGTCGAGTGGTTCAACACCCTCAGCCCCAAGCTGGTTGTGAGCCTGATCGACGACCACCCCGCCTCTCAGCAGCGCTTCTACGAGACGGTGGACGCACCCTTCGTGGGCAACGGGTTCACCCGCTGGGTGGACGGCCAGTTCGCCCTGAACCGCCCCGAACTGGGGCTCTCCAACTGGGAGGGCGGCCGCCTGTTCGGCAGGGGAGGCGTTCTGTCAGGAGATTCGGTATACACCATCCGCACCCGGATGATCCAGGATGACCCCGACCTGCACCGCTAGGAGCGGCCGGTCGGGTCCAGGAGGTTAGAACATGCGCATCGTGCGTTTTTTGCTGGGACTCAGCACACGAGTCAAGATCACCGTCGCCGTGATTGCGGTGGCTTTGGGGATCTTCGTCATCGCCTACTTCGAACCGCACAAGCTGTTCATCGACGAGGTGGTGGACGAGGCCTTCCCCGCGCCGGTGGCGATCGCAACCACCACCACCACCGCCGCCGAGGCCGCTCCGGCCACCGCCGCCCCCACCACCGCCTCGCCGCCGACGACCATGGCGCCGGATGATCCCGTTACCACCACCACTCCGGATACGACTGAGCCGACCGGCGAGGATCCGGAACGGGGTTTCACCCCGGCTACCGAGGAGGAGCAGGAAGACCCACCGGTCACCACCACGTCCACCACCACGCCGGGTGCGGAGGAATCTGCTACCACCACGACCGCCGCTGCTACCACCACCACGGCGGCGCCCACTACCACAACAGCACCACCTACCACCACCACGGTTCCGGAGGGGCCGGTGCTGCTCTCCGTCTCGGAGTGGATCAGCATCGGGCACCCCGGGACGGGCACGGTGCTGGTCTACCGCCAGCCCGACGGCTCCCACGTGGTCCGCTTCGAGGACCTCGACGTCTCCAACGGACCCGACCTGCTGGTGATCCTCTCCGCGGCGCCCCTGGTGGACGACCGAGGCGCCTATTCGGAGGTGGCGTACCTTTCGCTGGGAGACCTGAAGGGCAACCAGGGAAACCAGAACTACATCGTGCCCCCCGAAGTGAACCTGGACGACTACCAGACGGTCGCCATCTGGTGCCGCCGCTTCAACTACACCTTCAACGCAGCCGAGATCCACACTCCACCTGCGTAGCCAACGATCGCCTGGATTGGAGGTTGGGCGCCAGCAGTAGCCGGTGAAGAGCCTTCTGTGACCCGCACCCGGGTACCCCACTGGGGAGTTGCGGCTCGGTTTATTAGCGGAGGGTGAAGGGGGACCGCTGTCGGAATTGGCGTTCTTGGCGGCGTTCCCACCATCGTGTGAGGGACCACCGGGCCCCGTGGATCCGCTGGTGCTCCTCGATGAGCACGCCTGCACAGATCACCACTGAGACGCCTAGGACCAGCGTCAGCATACCCATCAGCTTGACCCTTCCCGTTTTTCTTTTTCTTCTTCGAGCCAGGCAAGGTAGTCAGCCACTAATGGCATCCTTTCGGCTTAGAGGTCGATGGTTTGCAGGAGGTCTTGCAGAGCTGTCACTCCGCAATGTGAGCCCCGAGCAGATGGGCTGCGGGACCCAACCCACCCCTTCACAACCCTAGCGCCCTACCTGCGGTTTCTGTGGTTTTGTCGTCCAAGGGAGGGGCCTCCTGAATGTGTCGGGCAAGTCTGACTGACGTTCCGCAAGGGCCCTACCCTTGTCCAATGCTCTTCCCCAGGGAATTGTGTTCCTCGCAGCATTGGCAGCTTCGCACCACGACTCCTCAGCAGGCATGTTTCTCTCGTGAATAAAGGATGATGCTCTGCCCTCATCCGGGGTGGCTAAGTGCCATACTTCGGATGGCAAGGGCCGGCACAAGAAGGACTTGAGGCAATGCGATCCTATATTGGCGTTGCGACTCTGGTATTCGGGCTCTTTGGAGTGGTCGTAACACCAGCTTTAGCCCAGGACATTTTGCCTGAGGAGGGGCGCGGGTTTGTGGATATCGAAGAGAACCCCCATAAGGCGGATATCCTCTACATCGTTAGGCGAGGGCTCACCGTGGGGTGTGATCTCGATGGTCCGCGTTACTGTCCCGGGGATCCTGTCACAAGAGCACAGATGGCCACATTCTTGGTACGTGCCGTTCGTCGAAACGCTGGGTGCATTGGGTCTGTCCGATAGCCAAGTTTCCGACAGCTATCGGCCAACAGATCCGATGCTCCGTTCGGAGATGGCCATCTTCCTGCAGAAGGCGTTCCGACTTCCCCTCAAGACCGGAGAGCCAACGTCGTCGTTTGTGGACATCCCCGAAGGTGCTTCCTATGCCGAGGCGGTGGAATCCATCCTGGATGCTGGTATCACCCGAGGATGTAGTGCTGATCCCCTCCTTTTCTGTCCCAACGACACCGTCAACAGAGACACTATGGCGTCGTTCTTGGCTAG
>JAPPKR010000022.1 GCA_028819835.1 bacterium
GCCAGAACCGCCAGATGTCCCCGATGGAGTAATCCCAGACGTCCAAAGTGCTCAGCAGGAAGAACACGCCGAGAGCAGTGATGAACAGTCCCGTAAGCCAGGACTTCGGCCGGAGGTTCCACAGACCCGCGGCGATGATGATCGCAGGCCACCAGCTTCCCCAGGGGATCTCCCAGTCGGTGAGATTGCCGACCAGGAACGCCCCTCCGATGATCACCAGAGCCAGTCCGACCAAAACACGCCCGCCACGCCCGGATGTCGTCATGATCTTCTCCTTTTGGTCCTGGATCTGTACTAGATGCTAGGCGCGTTCTGGGACGCACGACGACAGGCGGGCCTTCACGGGAAGGGAGCCACTCGGATCCAGCACAGGTCCCTGTGGCCCGGAACCGTTATTCGTTCAGCCGCTGGGCTCGGTGGCGGTTGAGGCATCCGGCCATGGGGGGTCTGGAAGCCGCATCTCTCTGCTCACGATTAGGGCCGCTATCTCTTCATCTCCGATGTACTCGGCAATCACCGCGTCGACGCCCTCCAGAAAAACCCCCCACGCGGCATTCAAGCCCACCTGCGCCGCTTGGCGCTGTTCCCCTGTGTCGGCCGACTGCAAACCTGCCAGCATCTCCGTGGCGGCGCCGGTGATCTGGCTCACTGCGTACGAGACATCCAGGTGTTTGTCCGGGTATCCATCGGTGGGTGGAGCCTGAATCAGATTGAAATCTGCCCCCGCCGCTCCCAGTCTCTCCACTACTCCTTCCATGGCAGCTTCGGTGTCGGTGTAATCGACGTTGGTTTCGGCACGATTGTCCCAGGCATTGCTGACCTCGACGATCTCCACCACCAGTAGAGCGATCCCCTCCTCGGCGTTGATCAGTTGTTTGAGGTAGTTTCGCATTACCTCTACAGGGAAAGTTGTAGTGGTAGTAGGCGCCGGTGTGGTGGTGGTAGTGGTGGTGGGCGCCGGTGTGGTGGTGGTAGTTGTGGTGGTGGGCGCCGGTGTGGTGGTGGTAGTGGTGGTGATCGGAGGAGCGGTGGTGTCGACCGTAGCTCTGGTTGTTGAACTGGCAGGTTGAGCTTCATCCGATACAAGAAAGCAAGACGAGCCGCCCAGGAGTCCCATGGAAAGGACCGTTAGCAGGACAGCGACTCTACGCATGTTCGGCACGATTCGGAAGAAGAAAACAACTGCATCGTTTTCTCAGGCAGGCTGCACCGATGACCGACAGGGGTTGATTCCACCAAGTCGAATATACACAACGGTGGCCCGGAAAGGCGTCACCCGCGCGCTGAGGTAACGCCCGTCTCTACTGTGGACGCTCACAAGCCACGCCGTTGTTGGTGTCGATCAGCCGTAATTAGTAAAAGTGTTTGACAAATAGGGTAGAGCGCACTTACACTCCTTTCCAGACCAGGCGGGAGCCAGTTGCAGCGAGTGCAGGGAACCGGCGAATGGAAACGAAGGAGACATCCGGAGATGCTTGAGGAGTCGGGGTCCGGGATGGTCCGGCTGCGTAACGGCCAGGTGGTGTTCGACCGGTTCGTGGAAGCCGGGACCAATCCCATCTCCCGCGCCGAGATCGCCCGCCTCACCGGATTGTCGAAGCCCACGGTAAACGCGCTGGTGCTGGATCTCGAAGCGGCCGGCGTGGTCAGGTGCAATCCCGCGGCTCAACCACAGGGTCGGATCGGCAGGCCGGCTGCTTCCTACGAGCTGGTACCCGATGCGGCGTTGGTAGTGGGAGTCGACATGGGCGCCACCAAGACAATCATCGGCGTGGCCGACCTGCTGGGGGATGTGATAGCCGCCGAGCAAATCGAGACTCCGGCCGACGCGGTGGCGGCGGTGAACGCAGTAGTGACCGCAACGCGGCGCCTGCTGGAAGGCCTCGGCGAGCGGGGGTCGAGGCTGGAAGCAGCCTGCATGGGAGTTCCCGGCGTCTATCGACCCACCCACGACCGGGTGGAGATGGCCCCCAACCTCCCCGGGTTCGTTGACTTGCCGATCAGGGCGGAACTGTCGGACCGGCTCGGCGTCGAGGTGACCATAGAGAACGACGTGAACCTCGCCACGGTCGGGGAGGCGAACGAGATGGCGGGTAAGGGAACCAAGCATTTCGCCGCCATCTCCATCGGCACCGGAATCGGTATGGGGATGGTGATGGAAGGCGCCCTGTACCGGGGCGCCCACGGAGCGGCGGGCGAGATCGGATCGGTCAAGCTGCCGCGGGTGGGCGGGGAGGTGTTCCACGCTCTCACCCTGGAGGACGTGGCATCGGCGCCTGCCATCAGAAAGCTGTTTCACCGTTCGGTGGAGGCGGGATGGCGCACCGGCCTGGAAGGAGACGCCGATGTCCGGGCCATATTCGCCGCCGCTACGCGAGGCGACCAGGCGGCCACCACTGCTCTCGGCATCGCAGCTGACGCAGTTGCCTTCGCCACCTCCTACTTCTGCTGGGTGAATGATCCAACCTTGGTGGTGTTCGGCGGCGGGGTGGGTTCGAACCCCATTTTCGTGGATGCGGTCCGGGCCCGGATCGGCCGCTATCTGACCGTCATACCCGAGATGGCGCCCTCCACCTTGGGGGGCCGGGCGGCGTTTCTGGGCGCGATCTCCACCGCTCTCGCCGAGGTTCGCGGTTCACTGGTGGCGAAGCGACTGGCGCGGAGGAATGAGGGATGACCGAACACGCCGCCTCCGTGGCAGCCTCCGTCGATGAGGGTGCCCTGGTCAACCTGGCCCGGGAGGCGGTGAGGATTCCAAGCGTCACTCCCGATGAAGCGGCGTTCGCAGAGTGGGTGAGGGACCGGCTTGAGGAAGGTGGATGGAACGAGGTCAGTCTGCTTGAGGTAGAACCGGGTCGGCCCAATGTCCATGCCCACGCCGGGGACCCCGATGGTGGAGGCCGGTCGTTGGTGCTGGCGGGGCACCTCGACACGGTCCATGCAGATGACTGGACCCAGGAGTGGGCGGGCACCGAACGCGCCGATCCGTTCAGGGCGCACTTGCTCGACGGGGAGATCTGGGGGCGGGGCGTGACCGACCAGAAGGGAGGGATCTGTTCCATCATCGAAGCCGTCCGCGCCGTCCGCCGGGCGGGGCACCGGCTGGCGGGATCGCTGACCGGATTGTTCGTCTGCGACGAGGAGTCCGGTCAACCGGGGAGCGGGCTCTCTGTGGGAATGCGGGCCGCAATGAGGGATTCGGCGAGAGGTGGCGGGAAAGCGCCTGATTTTGCGATTTACACCGAGCCCACCACCGGCGCCATCTACACGGCACAGATGGGATTCCTGATCGCCGACATCACCCTGGCGGGGAGGTCGGCCTACTTCGGCACGCCGGAACTCGGGGTGGACGCGCTGGCGGCCGGACACGCTCTGTTGAGCGCCTTGTGGAGCTACAACGACACGCTGGGCGCGGGCGAGGCTCATCCCCTGCTGGGTAAGCGGTTTCTCCTTGTCACCAGGGTGGAGTCGGGGGGCAACATCGCGGTCCCCGGAAAATTCCATTTGTCCCTCATCCAGAAGCTGCTGCCCGGTGACGACCTGGACGGAGCGGCCGTGGCGCTTAGGGACGTCACAGAGAGGGTCTCCGAGCAATACGGGGTCACTGGCGATGTGGCATTCTCCGCGCCGAGGGATCATCCTGTCGGAGGCACGCCGGATGAGGTCCCGGCCGATCACCCCGCGGTCACCCAGTTGGCGGCCGCCATCCAGCGGACCACCGGGCACTCGGCCCGGATCGAGGGGGCTCCTTACTGGTCGGAGAAGCCGCTTCTCCGGGCAGCCGGCATTCCGGGTGTCTACTTCGCGGCAGGTGACATCGCCACCTGTCACACGCCTTTCGAGCGATTGCCGATCGATCAATTCGTCTCAGTAACCCGGACCCTGGCGTACTTCATTGCGGCGTGGTGCGGGATCGAGGAAGCAACAGAAAAGGAGGAACCATGAGAAAAAGAACCATGAACCTCAGACGCAATACGTCCGCCCTGTGGCTCGTCACCGGT
>JAPPKR010000130.1 GCA_028819835.1 bacterium
GCGAGATCGGGATCCTGGCCGGGCACGAGCCGCTGATGGCCGCCCTGTCGGCCGGTCCGGTGCTCATCGACCATGACGGCGACCAGCGGACCACCATCGCCGTGCACGGGGGGTTCATGCAGGTGGTGGAAAACCGTGTGACCCTCCTCACCGACCGCGCCCGGATCACCGCTGGCGACCGCGCCGAGGCCGCAGCGGAAGCACTCAGGCTCTCCGAGGGCGACCCCCTCGACTTCGAAGAGTAGGAAGAGGCGGACGGAGCGGCCGACCGCCACCATAATATTTACCGAACCGGTGCAAGAAGCTAGGGCTCGTTGTGGTGCTGACAATCGTCGCTGCCTACCCAGAAACGGTGACCGCCCACCGCGCCCAAAACGGACCGGTTTGCGATTCCTGTTAGGTGTGTGCTTTGCTGGTGTGCTGCTGGTTTCGGCTTGCAGCGGGAGTGTTGACGGCCCTGTAATCGAGGGGAACGTCACCGGTGACGGCTTAGACGCCGAGGTGTTCGGGATCGTGATTATCGAGGGAGACTGTATCTATCTGCACGATCCCCAAATCGAGAGTCGCTATCCGGTTGTGTGGCCACATGGGACTTCATGGAATCCTGCCGAGTCGGCGATCAAGCTACCCGACGGGACACTCGTGCACGAAGGGGACGGGGTGTATGGCGGCGGTGGATACCACAAAGAGAACCTAGACACCTACATCGTCCCGGCAGGAGTAGAACGGGCGCTGAGTTGTGTGGACAACCAGTACGGTGAGATCGCTGTGTTCAACTCAGACAGTGAAATCGAGATAACCCAACCCTGAGATCTCCATGTGTCGCTCTTCACAGGGCCGAGAGCTGTTCACCGGGACGAACTGACAGGCCGGGTGATGTTGACTATCCCGCTCCTGATCGCCGGGGGAGCGGCGGTGGCGCCGGGACAAGTTGGCTGGCTACTGGTTAGGGAACCAGGCAGACCCTTCCCAGCACCTGGCGTTCCGCCACGTAATCCATGGCCGATGGGGCCTGCTCGAAAGAGAAGACCCGGTCCACATGGGGGTGGATCAGGCCTTGCTCGCACCACTCCTTGAGCCGGACGAGATTGGCGCGGTTTTCCACGGGATAACGTACCACGAAGTCTCCCCAGAACACTCCCACCGCCGAGGCCGACTTCAGGAGGGCCAGGTTGAGCGGCAGGCTGGGGATCTTCCCGGCCGCGAAGCCCACCACCAGCAAGCGCCCGTTCCAGCGCAAGGAGCGGAAGCAGGTCTCGGTGGCCGAACCGCCGACCGGATCGTAGACCACGTCGGCGCCCTCGCCGTCGGTGAAGTCGCGGATGGCCGTCCGGAGGTCTTCGCGGTCGTAGCGGATGGCGACGTCCGCCCCGCGCTCGAGGACGAACTCGGCTTTCCTCTCCGAAGACACCGCCCCCGCCACCCGGCACCCGAGCAGCTTGGCGATCTCCACGGCCGCGATCCCGACTCCTCCGGCCGCGCCCAGTACCACCACCGTCTCTCCCTCGGAGACCGCGGCCCGGTCGACCAGGGCATGGTAGGAAGTCCCGTAGGCGGTCATGAAGGTCGCCGCCTCGGCATCGGTCAAATTGTCGGGCGCCGGCGCGGTGACTGAGACGTCGGCCACCACCTTCTCGGCAAAACACCCTATCCCGGCAAACAGCACCACGCGGTCTCCCACGCTCGCCGAGTCCACCCCGGGGCCCACCTCGGTGACTGTTCCCGCTCCTTCGAAACCGGGGATGAAAGGGAGGTCTGGCTTCACCTGATACAGGCCCGACACCACCAGGATGTCGGCGAAGTTGACTCCTGATGCTCCCAGGGCGATTTTGACCTGCCCGGGTCCGGGTGTCGGTTCGGGGACATCGGTGGCCACCAGTCCGGCCGGTCCACTCCAATCCTTGCATACAACTGCTCTCACGGGCTGTTAGGTTACCTGACGGGAGAGAAGCGGATCACATCACCGATCCCGTAACGCGGGGGGGCGCCTTGCGTCTTGCAACATAGAGCGGGTTGGAAGGAACATGGAGAAACCGGACTTTTCCGGAGTAGTTCTCAGAGCTATAGCCAAATCTTATCGGGACGAGATGGGTCCCGCCCGTGCCGAGCAATTGGCCTCAAGGGCGATAGCCCGGGCAGGGGAACGCTCCCACAGGTATCAGCGGATAGGAGTGCTGGCGTCGAGTGTGGCGCTGGCGGTGTCCCTGGTAGTGGCGGGAGTGGCGGTGCTGACCGGCGGTTCGGATTCCGTGGCTCCGCTGGACTCGGAGTCCGCCACGGTGGCGTCCGGTACGGCGGGCGGCGATGGGGTGAACGTTCCGACCCTCACCAGGGAGGGGCTGATGGAGGCCCTCGACCTGATCGACCAGCAGCGGGAACTGGAGGCCGCCGAGATGGTGGTCACGGCCCTCTCTTACATAGCGGAGTCGATTGCGAGCGCCGACGTGATTCCGTCGGAAGACATCATCGAGGCCTTGGCGCCGCCCGCGCCACCTCCTGAGGGAGCGCAGACTCCCACCCCTTCCGGCTCGGTTTCGGGAGGCGCCTCACCTGAAGAGGACATTTACGCATACGGTCCTCAGCCATCGGGGCAGGAGGAGTCTTCGGGCGGCCCGGTGTACGAGACGCCTGAGTCCCACCCGGGGGAACAGGTGGCCGAGGCCGGTACTCCCCTGAATGTGACCGCCGATCCCGCGGTCATCGAAGAGTTGGGCCAGATGCTGAAGATCGAGGTGGAGGAGTTGCTGGGTGTGCTGGACATCCCGGAGTCGGATCCGGATGCGATCAACGAAGCGGTTGAGGAAGTGGAGAAGGCCGTGGCGCCGATCCTCGAATATCATTCCCAGGACGAACCGACGATTCTTGTCCCTACCAGCGGTGATGACGAGGAAGAATGACACGGATCCCGGCTGACAGGCGGGAACGGCATCGGTACCTGAACAAACGTCCCCCCTTCCAAATTACCCGATCCTGAAGACTCAAAGCTATACCGTGGGCTGAAATGGCGTCCGCGGACTCCTCCCAATGGCCTCCCTCGCTGTCCGAGGCGACTGCCGCGCGCGACGGCGACCAGGCGGCCCTAGCTTCCATCCTGACCAAGGGGCTGCCCAGGCTGGTCTCCTTCTTCCGGGGCCAGGGCCTGGCGTTGGCCGACGCCGAGGACGTGGCGAGCGACGTCTGCGAGTCCCTGGTCCGCTCCATCGGCCGCCTGCGATCTCCCCAGGCTTTCGAAGCTTGGTTCTGGAGAATCGCCCGCTCCAAGTTCCACGACCACCTGCGACGACGTCACCGGCCCCTCCCGGCTCCCGACCTGGAGACCACCCGGGTGCTTCCCGAGGAGCACGCCATGGACCAGGAGGACTTCCGACGGGTGCGGCTCGCCTTTGCGCGTCTCGGTCCGAGGGACCGTGAGCTACTTTGGTTGCGCGAGGTGGAGGGTCTCTCCCATGCGGAGATCGGGGGCAGGATATTCAAGCGTGAGGGGTCGGTGAGGGTGGCGATGCTCCGGGCTCGCCGCCGGTTCGAACAGTTCTTGACAGAGGAGCAGGAAAGGTCGCACCCCGCCGAGTCCTATCAGGCTCCGGCTGTGCTGTTCATGGCCGCCAACGACTCCGACTGCTCCCAGATGGCCGCCGCCCTGCTGCGCGCCATGGCGGCCGGCCCGGTGAGGGTGTTCAATGGAGGGTCGTCTCCGGCTCCGCGGGTGGACCCGAGGACGGTGGCGGTCCTGGCCGAACGGGGAATAGACATCGCCGAGGCCCATCCCGTCCGGTTGAGCGCCGCCATGATCGAAGCGGCGGAGGTGGTTGTGGACCTTGGTGAGGAGAACCCTCCGGTCATGGCCGGTAAGCGTCTTCTGCGGTGGCGGGTGGGGTCGCCGGAGGGGAAAGGCCTCGAGGAAATGAGAAGAGCGCGGGACGAAATCGAGCGGCAGGTGTGGGAAT
>JAPPKR010000179.1 GCA_028819835.1 bacterium
CGGCCTGGCTGCCGGTCAGGCTGACAGCCTCCACGCCATGGGCGGCGATGGCCATTGCGGTCAGGGCAATGGAGATGCGCTCCCCTGCGCTGAGCAGCATGTCCATCTCCCTGGCCGGCGGGTTGGGGTTCACTTCCCGGGAAAGCACCACCAGGTCATCTGTGGTGTCACCCATGGCGGACACAACCACCAGGACCTGGGCGCCTGTCCGTCGGGCGCCAACCACCCGGGCGGCCACGCTTCGGATGCGGTCTGGTGTTGCGAGAGAAGACCCGCCGAATTTTTGTACGATCCGCGTCATACCAGGAAGGGGAGGGAGATCAACAACCCCATGTTACGGTGTGCCGCCCGGTCCTCAGGAACCCTTTCGTCTCCGGCGGTCCATGGTCGCCACCGGAGGCGTACAATGTTTGGAGATCACACCGGCGACCCGACCGATCGGCACAGGAGAGTCCGTTCAGGTGAGCAAGGCAAAGCGACAGCGTCAGAAGGCCGCCAAGGCGGCGCGTCTCCAGGCGGAGCGGAAGAAGGCGTCTCGGAAGGAAAACCTAAAGCGACTGGGGATCGGGGTAGCCATGGCGGTGGTCTTGGTGGCGGTGCTGGTGGTCTGCACTTCGGGGGGCGATCAGCCCGACGAGGCGGCCTCCCCGGAGTTGTCCGGCGACTACCAGGAGTACCGGGAGAAACCCACCGCCTGCGGAGCGCAGGCGCCTCCTCCTCTGCAGGGGATGACCTTCAACGACTTCGTCACACAGGGGATCACCCCCGACTCGTCGGTCTTCGCCCGGGTGGAGACCTCATGCGGGACGGTGGTCATGGAACTGGACACACGCTATGCCGCAACTGTCAATTCCTTTGTCTTCCTGGCTAGGGAGGGGTACTACGACGGCACGGTCTTCCACCGCGTGTTGGAGGGTTTCGTCGCCCAGGGTGGCGACCCCACTGCCACCGGACGGGGAGACGCCGGATACGAGATCGCCGACGAGTTCCCACCCGAAGACTTCCAGTACGAGCGAGGGGTGGTCGCCATGGCCAACGCCGGGAAGAACACCACCGGCAGCCAGTTCTTCTGGATGCTGGATGACGCCCCCTTCCTGAACCCGCAATACAACGTACTGGGACGGATAGTCGAAGGCCTGGAGGTACTGGACTTGATTGCGCAGGTGCCCACCGTCCTTTCCTCCACAGGTGAGCAGAGCCTTCCCAGGGAAGCCATCTACATCGAGTCGGTGACGATCACCGTCGAATCCTGATCGGGCCCCTGCCATGGGGGTCGATCTGCACACCCACACCACCGCCTCGGACGGTTCTGACTCTCCGGCCGAGTTGGTCTCCGCCGCCGCAGCGTTGGGGCTGTCGGCGGTGGCCGTCACCGATCATGACACCACCGAAGGGCTGGCCGAAGCAGAAGCAGCCGCCTCCCGGGCCGGGATAGAACTTGTCAAGGGATTGGAGTTGTCCCTGGAGTGGGGTCCCGGCGCCATGCATTTGCTGATTTTGCTGATCGAGGACCGCGACTATCTCTCATCCCGGCTGGTCCTGGTGCGTGAGGGGAGGACCCGGCGCAATCTGAAAGTAGTGGAGCGGCTGCGCTCCCGGGGCATGGACGTCACCCTGGAGGAGGTGAGGGAGGAAGGCGGGTCGGGGACTATCGGAAGACCGCATCTTGCTTCCCTCCTGGTCAAGAAGGGCTACGCCCCCGACATTCCGGCCGCCTTCGACTTGTACCTTGGCAGGGGGCGTCCCGCCTATGTGGAGAGATTCCGCCTCGGTCCTGCGGATGCCATCGCGGCGGCTCACGCCGCCGGTGGCGTCGCGGTTCTGGCCCATCCCCTCACCCTGGGGGTGGAGGGAGGGCGGCTCTCGGCTGTGTTGGAGGAACTGGCGGAGCAGGGCCTGGACGGGATGGAGGCCCACTACGGGGCGTATGATCCTCCAACCCGCCGCTCGCTGACCGAGTTGGCTCGGAGACACGGACTGGTTCCCTCGGGAGGATCGGACTATCACGGGCGTTTCAAGCCGGATGTCAAGCTGGGAACGGGCAGGGGGGATCTGCTGGTGCCCGATGAGGTGCTGGCCGAGTTGAGGGCGGCCGTCTCCGCGCGGCGGAGCCCGACTCCCCACCGCTCATGAAAGGCAAAGCGATGGGGATGGGCGCCGCGGCTCTCGTGGTGTCGGGTGGAGTGCTGGCGTCCAGGGTATTGGGCCTGGGACGGGAGACGATGTTGGCCGCCCTGATCGGCGTCAACGCGGTTGGGGATGTCTACCGGGCAGCCTTTCTGGTTCCTGATCTCTTGAACTATCTGCTGGCCGGAGGGTATCTGACCATTACCTTCGTCCCCATTCTTGCCGCCCGTCTGGCTGCGGATGATCCTGAGGGCGGCAATCGAGCGTTCGTGGCGGTGTTCAGGGTGGTGACCGGTTTGACCGTCCTTCTGACTGCGGTGCTGATGGTCTGGGCGGCGCCCCTGATCGAACTGATCTATCCCGAGCTGTCCCCGGACCAACTCGGGGAGGTGACCCGGCTCACCCTTATAGCTCTGCCCGCCCAAGTCTTCTTCGTCGGCGGTTCATTGCTGATGGCCTATCAGTACGCTCACCGGCGTTTCCTGGTCCCCGTCGCAGCGCCCATCGTCTACAACCTGTCCATCATCCTTGGGGGGATGACGGGCGGCATTCTTGTCGATCCCGTGCCTGCGGACGGGTTTGTGTGGGGCGCCCTGGTGGGCGCCGCGCTCGGAAACTTCGGGATACAGTGGTTCGGAGCGCGGCGGGTGGGCCTCCGCCTGGTGAGAGGCGTTGGGTGGAAGCACCGGGCGGTCCGGACCTATCTGGGGCTGGCCGTCCCGTTGATGGTGGGCCAATCGGTGGCGGTCCTCGATGAGCAATTCGTCCGGTTCTTCGGACAGTTGACCCCCGAGGGAGGAATATCGGCCCTCTCATTCGCCCGGGTGCTGAACATGGTTCCGGTGGGCATGGTCGCTCAGGCCGCGGGGGTGGCCGCCTTTCCCTTCCTTGCCTCGCTGGCCGCGTCGGGTCGCCGTTCGGAGTTGGTAGAGACCACCTTGCGCACCGCCCGGATGACCCTCTTCCTGGGTACCGGCGCGGCGGCGGCGGTGCTGGCGGTGGGAGCGCCGGGAGTGAGACTGGTGTTCCAATGGGGGGCGTTCGGTTCCGGCGATTCGGCGGCCGTGGCCCAACTCTTGGCCGTGTACGCGCTGGCGATTCCGGCCTGGGGAGTTCATCAGGTCGTCTCCCGTTCCTTTTACGCCGAGCGGCGGATGTGGCCGCCCGTGGTGATCGGCACTCTTGCCGCGGCGGCCGCCGTCCCCCTCTCCTTGGGACTGGTGTCCGGGTGGGGAGCGAGGGGACTGGTCTGGGCCAGTGTGATCTCGGTGGGTGTCTACACCGTGGCGTTGACCCTCTTCTGGTTGCGCGGGCAGGATACGGGAGGAAGGAGCCTGGCTCTTGGGCTGGGCCGGTCCCTGGTGGCCGGCGCGGCCGCGTCAGGAGCGGGGTGGATGGTGGCCGGCTGGTTCTCGCAGGACCGAGCCTGGGACATCACCGAGGCGGTGGGGGCCTTCGTCGTGGGAGGCTTGGCGGTTGTGGTGGTCTTCTGGTCCGTCGCCCGGATGCTGGGAAGCAGAGAACTGCAGGCACTCTGGGAAGCCAGGAGACGAGGCGCCTCCGACAGTTATCCCGCTACCGATTAGCCGGGCGGGCGCCACACGACGGGTCGATCACCGGACACCCCTCCCCGGGTTTCGGGAGACCGGTCAGTACATACGCCCGATGGAGACGGCGATCGACACTTCTATGTCGCGGATAGCCTGTGCCATGGCCTGTCCGATGAGATCCATCTGGCGTACTTGGGCGA
>JAPPKR010000175.1 GCA_028819835.1 bacterium
CAAGGGCGAGGAACAACCCGCCGCCCTCTAGATGGCGCCGTCAACCGCCGGATGGGTCAGGACGGGATCGGTACGGGTCTCCCGTGGCCTTCGGCCGAGTGATAGCAGGCTTCGACCAGCCTGATCGTCTTGAGGTTGTCGCGCCCCGATATGCAAGGCTGCGTGCCACTCAGAATGGCTTCCGCCACGTGACGTAGAGACTTGGCGAAGGCGTCGGGCACCCAGGAAGCGGCGCTGAGGCTATATGACGGGTCCGAGCCGGCGGTTGCCTGCATGATGTGATCAGGACTCGGATCCGGGTAGGCATCCCAGATTCCTAGATGGCCGAAGAAGAGGCCGTCGGAGGTGGTGGCCCGCAGCGAAGCGGTGTGCCTTCCCTCCGGTCGCCGTGTGTCCCGGATTGTCACCGACAACCCCTCGAAGCGGATAATCGCATAGAGGGCCGACTCCCCGACGATTCCCGGAATGTCGGCCGGGCCCATCCAGGCGCGGACTTCCCGTGGCTCCCCGAACAGCCAGCGGGAGGTGTCGAGAAAGTGGATGGAATTGAAAAGCCCCACGAAACGGGGGGCGTCCGCCAGCCATGACGGCAAGCCGTCGCCCCGCTCGATCGGCCACACCAGGTCAAAGGATGCCGACTCCACCGATCGCCCATCGGCGAACCGTCGGAAATCCAGGATCGCCGGCGCCCACCTCATCTGCTGGTTGACAGCCAGGACTCTTCCACACGATTCGGCCGCCGCGACCAGTTCGGCGGCCGAGTCGAGGTCCACTGCCAGTGGTTTCTGGGCCAGGACATGTTTTCCGGCCTTCAACGCAGCCATCACTATCTCCGGTTGGGCCCCGGGTGGCACCGCTACGTCCACCAGATCGACCGCAGGGTCCTCCAGCAGACGCTCGATTCCCTCGACGGCGGGGACGCCCGCCGCTTCGGCAAGTAGCTCCCGGCGGGAGGAATCGACATCGAAGACTCTGCGGAGCTCAACGGTCTGCGGGTTGGCGCCATAGGCCGGCAGGTGACCCGCTCGGGCGATTTCGCCAGCGCCAACCAGGCCGACGCCCAGCCGGGAGGAACTCACGAAGGCAACCGGACCTCGTGCACAAGCTCATCACCCTCCACCGACAGCCGCCCCAGGTGGTGGCCGTCTCCCGCAATTCCCTCGCTTATCAGACCGATCAGGGTTTCGGCATGCTCTCCCGCTTCGATCAGTGAAGGATCAACCATGGCCTCGATGGCGTTGCGGTAAGTGCCGACTCCCCCGGCGATGTCATAGCCGTTGAGACGCAGGTGGCAGCGCCAGTACTCCTTCCAGGCCGCTCCCGGGTCGGCCGCCCTGGTGGGGTCCATCACAGCGAACAATTCATAGCCCGAGCTCCTCACAACGCTCTCCATGACCTCGTGACCCAGCGAGTTCCTCACCTCGAGCCAAAGCAGGGCAAGCCAGAACCGGTACACATCGTGGATGGCGTCGCGCCATCCGAACAGGCACTCGTCGACAAGCTCGATCGCCTTCTCCCGGTCTCCGCCTTCCACCAACCGAATCAACCGGTCGAGGGGATGGGTGGCTATCCACACCAGTTGCTCGTCGGTGAGCCATCGCTTCGGATCAGCTACCTTCACCTCCAGGCTCGCCCGATCCGGCAAGGGGAGTTCGGCCCGTTCGTAGAACTCGTCGGGAGGGAGGTGACCGTCCTTGTAGGTGTGCTGCAGGCACAGTCCCTGCTCCCGCAGCGGCGTCCAACCCTCGACGATGAACACCGCCTTGTTGTAGCGAAGGGCGGCGTGGCCCATTTCCGAGCAGTGGTTGCAATAACTCGGATAGTCGGTAGACATGAAAGTGGAGCGAGTCGGGCGCACCGAGAGAGGCAGGGCCCTGTTGCCTTTGTATTTCCCCTCCTGGATCAAGCGCATTCCGCTTCCGCACGGACCCAGGATGAAAGTGAAACGCTCAGGATTCTCCACCAGTTCGAATTCGGTGGCATGCCAATGCCATCCGGCCGCGATGTTGTTGAGCCGCTGCATTATCGGACCCTGGGAGTACTGGGGTATCTCCCCGTCACCCATCAGGTCCAGCACCACCCGACGACCGATGGCCTCACCTTCATCAGGGCCTGCAATCTGGATCCCTTCAGCAAGGGTCCTGGCCACCGCGTTACGGAGCCCATCGTGCACTATGACGTATTCGGCCTTGAGCAGGTCAGCGATCTCTCGGCACCGGCCCGCATCCCCGCCTTCTACTGCTTCGATCAGTTCGTCAAATCGGGTGGAGAGTGGCAAGGCCCGGTCCTTCCCGCTTCACGCCGCTATTGGTGCGGCGATGGTTGTTGTACTCTTCTCCGGCATGCTAACGGATCGATCGGCATCGATCCGGCCCTGAGTGCCGATCTTTTCGGTGGTCAGTCCAGCGGGAGGCGCCATTTGGGGATAGGAACTAAGTGATCGGGTAACCGCATCAAAACTCCATCATCCATTGGCCATCATCTGAGCGGGAATATATCAGATTATCTGTGTGTTATGCTTTATGTAATCTGATATTCCTAGCCTCAGCAGAAAGGAAGTGCCCATGTTGGCCAGGATCAATCCCCTCTTCGAGTTCCCATCCGCGGTCTCTAACACCCTCCCCTCCGAGGTCTACCTGGTGGACGACAACTTCGTGGTGACGGTGGACATGCCGGGGATGGACCCCGAGCTGATCGATGTGGAGGTGTCCAAGAACACCCTCACCATCTCCGCCCAGCGTGACACCGCGGCCGCCCGACCGGAGGAGGCCCGGGTGTTCTTCGTGGAGCGGCCCAGCGGGAGCTTCCGCCGGCGGTTCGTGATCGGAAGCGATCTCGACATCTCCGAGACCACCAGCGCCTACGAGCATGGCGTTCTCACCCTCACCATCCCAGTTGCAGCCTCGTCCCGGCCTCGCAAGATACCGGTCACCGGCGCCGCCAACGGGCTGCCCGCCTAAAAGCCGCCCCAAACCCGGCTACGGGTCGCAGGGGCCAAGTCCCTAAACTGCGACCCGTGGCCTTACCCAAAGACCTGGCGGGTTTCTCCACCCGAGCCATCCATGCCGGCCAGCGGCCCGACCCCGAGACGGGCGCGCGGGCCATGCCCATCTACGCCACCAGTTCCTTCGTCTTCGAAGACGCCCAGTCCGCCGCCGACCTTTTCGCGCTCCAGAACTACGGGGACATCTACACCCGGATCAGCAACCCCACCACCGCCGCCTTCGAGGAGCGGCTCGCCTCCCTGGAAGGAGGGCTGGGGGGACTAGCCACCGCTTCCGGACAGGCCGCGCAACTGATAGCGGTGCTGACCCTTTGCAAGGAAGGCGACGAAATAGTGGCGGCCCGCAACCTCTACGGCGGGACCATCACCCAGTTCGACGTGACGCTGCGGCGCATGGGGATCCACACCACCTTCGTGGACGCCTCCCGGGTGGAGAACATCGAGGAAGCCATCACCGACCGGACCAAGCTGGTCTATGGAGAGACGATCGGAAATCCCCGTGGGGAGGTGCTCGACATCGAGCCGATCGCCGCCCTTGCCCATGACCACGGGGTTCCCCTGATGATCGACAACACCTTCGCGTCACCGTGGCTGTGCCGGCCCTTCGAATGGGGAGCGGACATCGTGGTCCACTCCGCCACCAAGTTCATCGGAGGCCACGGGGTGGTGATCGCCGGCGCCATCGTGGAGTCGGGCCTCTTCCCGTGGGACAACGGCAACTTCGGGGTGATGACCGATCCTTCCCCCGCTTATCACGGCTTGCGCTTCTGGGAGAATTTCCGCGAGTACGCCTACCTCACCAAGGCCCGCGCCGAGTTGCTGCGGGACGTGGGCGCCGCCA
>JAPPKR010000162.1 GCA_028819835.1 bacterium
GCTCGGGGCGGAGCGTCGAACCGACCTACAGAGAGCTTTCTTCGCCGACCAGGGCCGAAACCAGGGCGGGCACCGCCTCGCCGGCGGGGAGGGAGACCTTCACACGAGCCAGGTGATCGTGGTCGGTCGCCCCGAGGTTGACAATCACCATCGGGATGCCGCTTCGGGCGGCCGCCGCCGGGAACTCCGCGGCGGGGTACACCGACAGGGTGGAGCCGATCACCATGATCCCGTCGGCCATGGCAGAGAAGAACCGGGCCTTCTGGATTTCGCCGACGGGCAGCATCTGGCCGAACGAGACGGTGGCGGTCTTCACCATCCCCCCGCAATGTGGACACACGGGGTCCTCCTGTCCGGCCTCCACCCACCGGAGCACCTCGGCGGTGGGCCACTGGGCGGGACAGCTCATGCAGCCGCTCTTCCGGACATTGCCGTGCAGTTCCGCCACCAGATCGTCGGGCAGGCCGGCGTCCTGGTGGAGCCCGTCTATGTTCTGGGTCACGCACCCCGACAGCCGACCGGCCTTCCACAACTCGACGATGGCCAGATGCGCCCGGTTGGGCCTCACATGCGAGTCCGCGCCCAGCCATCCGCTCTCCTGGTGCAACTTCCAGCGCATGACCCTCACCCGCCGCGACGCCACGTACCTGTCGATGTGGAAGTCGGCGGGGTCGAGCTTGGTCCACAGCCCGTCGGGGCCCCGGAAGTCGGGGATCCCCGACTCGGTGGAGACGCCCGCTCCGGTGAACACCATGATCTGGGAAGCGCCCGAGAGGGCCTCGGCGGCCCGGTCGATCGGATCCGAGCCGCTCACTCCACCGAACTCAGGTAACGGTCCGGGTCGCGGCGAAAGGCGGTCTCACACCCCGCCGCGCAGAACCAGTAGCGCAGGCCCCGGTGCTCCACCCTAAAGCGGGCATGGGACGTGATCACCATCATCCCGCAAACCGGATCGGTGGCCTCCGACGAGCCGTCCCCGGAGCCCTGAGCAGGCACCGAAGCCGCCCCCGCCTCCACAGACTCAGAAACCCGCGGCGTCACGCTCCGAAGCGCGACAAGCTCGGCCAGGATGCTCACCGCCATCTCCCGGTGTCCCACCCTCCCCAGGTCCAGCCCGGCCGGAGCCCGGACCCGGGCCAGGTCGGCCTCGCCGATCCCCCGCTCGCGGAGGTACTCCTCAACCGCACCCGACCGCTTGCGGGAGGCGACCAGCCCCACGTACCGCGCACGTGTGGCCAGCGCCGCGGCCAGCGCCTCCTCGTCGTAGTGGCCCTGGGTGGCCACCACCACCATGGTCTGGCTGTCCACTCCCACCGGCTCCAGGTCGAGGGTCAGGAACACCCGGTCGTCGGGGTGGTGGTCGTCCCGTCGCCCGCCGTCGTCCACCACCGAGGTGCGCCACCCGAGCGCCCGGGCCATGGCGGTCAGCGCCCCCGCCGCCGGGGAGTTGCCCACCACCACCAGATGGGGCGGCGGGAACACCGGCTCCAGGTACACCTCCATCGTTCCCTCCGAGTCACACGCCATTGGGACGGTCTCCACCCCTTCCCGGTTGCTGCCGGCCAGCCCGTGGTCGGGTCCCACCACCACCAGACGCGCCCGGCCCTCGGTCAGCACCTCCCGGGCCATCCGGGTGAGGGTGGGCGCCGCGCACGCGCCGCCCAGCCATCCCTCCATCCGCCCGTCCTCTGAGATGATCGCCCGAGAGCCCTGCTTTCCCGACGACAGCCCCGAACTCCACACCACGGTGGCCATCACGAAGGGCCGTCCCTCCGAGCGCATGGAGACAGCCCGGTCCAGCAGCTCGTCCATCAGAGATGACGGACGAGCTGGGAACCGGCACGCCTAGGCGTTCTGTATGGCCTTCCAGACACGGTCGGGAAGCACCGGCATGTCGATGTTGCGGACCCCCAGGTGGGCCACCGCGTCGATCACCGCGTTGACGAAGGCGGCCGGCGAGCCGACCGTGGCCGACTCTCCGACGCCCTTGGCGCCGATCGGGTGATGGGGAGAGGGGGTTACCGTCTCGCCCAGCTCGAAGCGGGGGGTCTCCCAGGCGGTGGGCACCAGGTAGTCCATGAAGTTCGACCCGATGCAGTTGCCGTCGTCGTCGAAGGTGATCCACTGCATGTTGGCCTTGGCGAAGCCCTCGGTGAGCCCGCCGTGGATCTGCCCGTCCACGATCATGGGGTTGATCCGCACGCCGCAGTCGTCCACCGCCACCATGCGCCGGACCGTCCACACCCCGGTGTCGGAGTCGAGGTCCACCACCACGATGTAGGTCCCGAACGGATAGGTCATGTTGGGCGGGTTGTAGTAGTGGACGCCCTCGAGACCGGCCTCCTCGTCCTCGGGATGGTTGGTGTAGGCCGCGAACGCGATGTCCTGGATGGTGACGCTCGAGTCGGGCGATCCCTTCACCGAGAACTTCCCGGGCTCCCACTCGAGGTCCTCGGGGGAGGCCTCCAGCAGGTGGGCGGCGATCTTCCGAGCCTTGTCGCGGAGCTTTCGGGCCACCATGGCGGTGGCGCCGCCTCCCACCGGGGTGGAACGGGACGCGTAGGTCCCCAGCCCGTAGGGGGTGTTGTCGGTGTCCCCGTGCATCACCGCGATGTCGGTGGCGGGGATCCCCAACTCCTCGGCGACGATCTGCGCGAAGGTGGTCTCATGGCCCTGTCCCTGGGTCTTCACTCCCAGCTTCAGGATGGCCTTGCCGGTCGGGTGGACCCGAAGCTCTGCGGAGTCGAACATCTTCAGCCCCGCAATGTCGTAGGTGTGGGCCGGTCCGGCCCCCACCACCTCGGTGAAGCTGGCCATGCCGATCCCCACCAGCCGTCCCTCGTCGCGGGCCGCGGCCTGCTCGGCGCGGATCTCGTCATAGCCCACCATGTCCATCGCCTTCTGCATGGCGGTCTCGTAGTCGCCGGAGTCGTAGACGAACCCGGTGGGGGAGGTGTAGGGGAACTGGTCGGGCTGGATGAAGTTGATCCGCCGGAACTCGGCCGGGTCCATCCCGATCTCATAGGCGGCGTTCTGGATCAGCCGCTCGATCAGGTAGGACGCCTCGGTCACCCGGAACGAGCACCGGTACGCCACGCCTCCGGGCGCCTTGTTGGTGAACGCCCCCTTGGCGGTGACGTGGGCGGCCGCGAAGTCGTAGGACCCCGTCACGATGTGGAAGAGGCCCGCCCGGAACTTGGTGGGCTGCGCGTCGGAGTAGAACGCCCCCTGGTCGGCCAGAAGGTCGGTGCGAAGACCCAGGATCCGCCCGTCGTCGTCGAGAGCCAATGACCCGGTCATGTAGTAGTCGCGCCCGAACCCGGTCGAGATCAGGTTCTCGGTCCGGCTCTCCACCCACTTGACCGGAAGCCCGATCAGAAGCGAGGCGGCGGTGGCCACCACGTACCCGGGGTAGATGGGGACCTTGTTGCCGAACCCCCCGCCGATGTCGGGGGAGATGATCCGGATGTTTTGCTCCGGTAAACCAGCAACCAGGGCGAACAGAGTCCTATGCGCATGCGGCGCCTGGGACGTCATGTAGATGGTGGCCTGGCCGGTGGCCGGGTTCACGTCCGCCACGATCCCGCACGTCTCCAGGGGAGACGGATGGGAACGCGGGTAGTGGGTCTCGAGGGACACCACCTTCGAAGCCTTCGCGAACGCCGCGTCGGTGGCGGCCTGGTCGCCCGCCTCCCAGGTGAACGACACGTTGTCGGTGACGTCCTCCTTGTCGGTGCGGATCAGGGGCGCGTCGGCCTCCAGGGACCGCTGGG
>JAPPKR010000041.1 GCA_028819835.1 bacterium
GACCAGGCTGAGCACGATGGCGACGCTCACCAGGATCGTGAAGACGGCGGCCGACAGGAACAGCCAACGCACGTTGCGCTCCTTGCGCAACCGGCGCGGATCGCCGGAGAGATCCAGCGGGGCCGAAGCGCCGAGCACATTCCTTCCTGCCTGCATGATCAGACCCGGTCCGAAACCTTACCCGACCCCTGCCCAGGCGGCCCTGGTGGCGGAGATCTCATCATCGGGGAGAGTCACGTAGCCTGCTTCGGCGACCGAGAATAAGCCGTCACCCAGGTAGAAGTCCACGAACGGACCCAGCGCCGGGTTCTCGGCCAGACGGCTCAACGAAACATAGATGAAAAGAGGACGCGACAACGGATACGACCCGTCGGCGATCGACTCGATCGAAGGCGCCACGCACCCGTGGCCACCATCGACCTCGATCGCCTTCAACACCAAACTGTTCTCGACATAGAAGGCAAACCCCACCCAACCGAACGAAGTCGGGTTGGAACTGACGTTGTCCACAATCACATTGTCATTCGCCGAAGCCTGGTAATCAACACGGGTCGGCTCATCCTGACCACGCTCCTCGGTGATGTCCTCCAGCGCCAACTCCACGAACGCGTCGAAGGTGCCCGATTCCTCACCAGGAGCGGTGATCACCAGCGGTGCATCCGGGTACGGAGCACCAGATCCGCCCAAACCGGCCGCGGCCAACTCGGAGGCCAGGCCATCGGCGTCCGACCAGGACCGGAAGCCCTCGGACTCCGCACCCACCAGCGCGTACAGGTCACCGGTGTCCAGGCAGCTCACCGCATCGTTGTCAGGAGAGGTCAAAACACTGACACCGTCGAAAGCGACCTTCAACTCGACCCACTCGACACCGGCCTCGGCGCAAGCCTCCGCCTCCGAATCCTTGATGGCCCGGGAGGCATCCGAGATATCGATCTCACCAGCGCAGAACCGCTGGAAACCATCACCCGTGCCGGGACCCTCAACCGAGATCCCCACACCGGGACGCGCACTATTGAATTTCTCCGCCACCAAAGCCGTGATCGGCTCCACAGTCGAAGAACCTGAAACCTCAATCGAACCCGACAGTCCCCCGGTGGCCGGCGCGGCGGTGGTGGCGGGAGCATCGCTGTCATCGTCTCCTCCGCAGGCCGCTGCCAACAAAAGCAGGGCCGACAGCGCTGCCCCCCAGCGGAGAAGACGTTGGTCGGCAAAGTTCATCTGATGTCCAGACTCCTGAGCTCGAGAACACGTTCACGACCCGCTGGAAAGCAATACCACCCTCGGGCGCGGGTCCCACCCATATGCGCACACGCTAAGGGAGGCATGTGAACACAAGTCCGGGCTCTATGCGAACGGAATGTGAATTCTTGGCGCCGGTTGGCCCCGGTCCTCAGAACCGGGCCTGCGCCCTGGCTTCCGCCAGGTCCTGCAACTCGACGTGAGTGCTCAGACCCTGCCGCTCCGCCACCTTGGTCCACTTCCCATCAGGTCCCAGTTCCCAGGAGAGAGTGTCGTCGGCCATCAGCACCTCGAAGATCTCGTCGATGCGGAACTGCAGATCGGGGTCCTCGATGGGAGCCATGGCCTCCACCCGGTGGTCGAGGTTGCGTTGCATCAAGTCGGCCGATCCCATGTAGTAGACCCGGTTCTCCCGACCACCGAACCGGTAGACCCGCGAGTGCTCCAGGTACCTCCCCACCAGAGACCGCACCTTTATGTTCTCCGACATCCCCTCCACGCCGGGCACCAGACAACAGATCCCCCGGACCACAAGGTCGATCTTCGCCCCGGCCGCGGAGGCGGCGTACAGGGCCTCGATCATCGCCGGGTCCACCAGGGAGTTCATCTTCATGGTTATCAGACCCTCGGGATGGGCCTGTTCTGCTATGAGCTTCAGGATGCGAGGACGGGTGAAGATGGGCGACACCAGGAGCTTCTGGTACACCGAGTGGCGGCTGTAGCCGGTCAGGTAGTTGAACAGGAAGCTCAAATCGGCGCCCACCGCCTCGTCGCAGGTGAACAGCCCCAAATCCTCATAGATACGGGCGGTCTGTTCGTTGTAGTTGCCGGTCCCAATATGGGAGTAACGCCGGATCTCGTCCCCCTCCCGCCTGACCACCAGGGCGATCTTGGTGTGGGTCTTGAGTCCCACCACCCCGTAGACGACATGCACGCCCACATCTTCCAGCCTCTGAGCCCAGGTGATGTTGGCGTCTTCGTCGAATCGGGCCTTCAACTCCACCAGCACCACCACCTGCTTTCCCCGTGTTGCCGCTTCCATCAGGGCGTTCATGATCACGCTGTCGCTGGCGGTGCGATACAGGGTCTGCTTGATGGCCAGTACGTTGGGGTCGGCAGCAGCCTGCACTATGAACTCCTCCACGGAGGAGGCGAACGAGTCATAAGGGTGATGCACCAGGATGTCCCCCTCCCGGATCACCTGGAAGATGTCCAGATGGTCACTGATGCGCGCCGCCAAACGGGGGTGAGTGACCCAAGTCCAGGGTCGGTACTGCAACTCCGGCCGGGGAAGGGAGGCCATGAACATGAGGTCGGCCGTGTTCAGCACCCCGTCCATGACATACACGTCCGACCTGGTTATCTGGAGTTCCCGGATGAGCATGTCGAGCGCCTCGCTGCTCATCGTGCCGGTCACCTCCAGGCGGACCGCCCGGCCGAACCGCCTCCGGGTCAACTCCGACTCGACGGCCGACAGGAGGTCTCCGCCCGCGTCCTCCTCCAACTCGAAGTCCGCATTGCGGGTGACCCGGAAGAGGTGGTAGTCGAGGATGCGCATCCCCGGGAAGAGTTCGTCAAGGTGGGCGGCGATCAACTCATCCAGCGGGACAAACCATCCGCTATCGGGCAGTGGCACGAAGGCGGGAAGAATGGGGGGGATTTTGACCCTGGCGAATCTCACCGCTCCGCTCCTTCCCTCCTGCACGTGGACCGCCAGGTTGAGAGAGAGGCTGGAGATGTGGGGAAAGGGATGGGCAGGGTCCACCGCCAGGGGAGTCAGGACCGGGAAGACCGTGGCATGGAAATAGCGGTCCAGGTAGGCCGTCGTCTCATCATCCAGGTCGGCATAGGACTTCAGGCCCAGGCCCGCCTCGGCCAGACCCGGCACCAGAAGGTCGCGGAAGATCTTCGAGGCCCGCAGGTACTGCTCGGAGGTCTCGGCGCGGATGGCGGAGAGTTGTTGGCCCGGCGTGCGCCCGTCGGGGCTCTTCCTCATTATCCCGTGGGCGACCTGCTCCTTGAGCCCGGCCACCCGGATCTGGAAGAAGTCGTCCAGGTTCGAAGCCCAGATGGAGAGAAACCGCACCTTCTCCAAGAGCGGCGTCTCCTCCTGCTCAGCCAGGGCGATCACCCTGCTGTTGAAATCCAGCCAGGAAAGCTCCCGGTTGAAAAAGCGTGAAGGGTCGTTCCGGGTGGTCATCGAAATCGGGGGCGGCAGAGGGCAGAATCCAGTTTCGCCCAAAGAATAGGCCGTCCAGGTCTGATCAACCAGAAGTTTTGGCTTTAAGACGATGGCCGGCATCTTGATATTCTTTGTTACTGCAGATGAGCGTTTATCGGCCTCCCCTCCGAGACATCGGCTTCGTGCTGGAACACATCGTCGACTTGGAGGCCCTGGCCAAACTCGACGGATACCAGCACGCCGATCCGGCAACCGTAGGCGAACTGCTTGAAGAAGCCGGGCGCTTCTACTCCGAAGTGGTGGCCCCCCTCAACCCGGTCGGTG
>JAPPKR010000089.1 GCA_028819835.1 bacterium
CGGCGTGCCCGGTCTGGACTCCGACCGCGAGGTGCGAGCGGTGTTGGACGCCATGGAAGGCGCGGCCTCGGCCCGATGACCCGGACCGGAGGGGGTTTGGCTGGTAAATCGGCTGCCAAGGCCGGAGAGAGCAGCTAAAATAGAGTTCGAATCTTGCTAACAATGTGAGCCGAGATCCGGGCGCTCTCCCGCGGGGGACAGTCCGGTCAAGACTCGGTCTGGAAAACGCCCCGAATGCCAGTAACTCAAATTGCCTGGGTCGTGGCCCTGGTGGTCACGGTCGTCGTTGTCATAGTCGGACTGATCATTGCCTTGATCAGGGTGCGGGTCGGTGGCGGATCGGCTCACGTCGAGGACAAGGTGGCCGAAGCCCGGCTGGAGGCCCAGCGGATCCTTGCCCGGGCCGAGGAGGAGGCGCGGGCAAGGGCGGAGAAGCAGAGAGCGACCGAGGAGGAGGAACTCGGCCGCCAAAAGGAAGTGGTGGAAGCCCAGAGGGCGCGGATCGCCCAACGGGAGGTGAGGCTGGAGCAACAGGCCGCCAACCTGGATGAACGGGAGAGGCTGCTCCTCGACCGGGAAGTGGAAGCAAAGAGGCTCAGGGAGGAGGCACAGGAGGTGGAGGACCAGGCTTGGAGCGACCTGACTCGCCTTGCAGGCCTTGACCGGAAAGAGGCCCGCCGCCAGATAATGGACAGGGTGGAGCACGAGGCTCGCCGGGACGCCATGATGTTGATCCGCGACATAGAGATCCGCTCTCGGGAGGAAGCCGAGTGGCGGTCGCGGGGGATCCTGGCGGGAGTGGTGCAGCGCATGTCCCACGAAGTGGTGAAGGACGCCACTTCCACGGTGATTGAACTGCCCAGCGAGCACATGAAGGGCCGGATAATCGGCAGGGAGGGCAGGAACATCCGCGCCTTCGAAGCCGCCACCGGGGTGAGCCTGATAATCGATGACAAGCTCCCGGAGGCCGTGGTCCTCAACAGTTTCGACCCGGTGCGACGGGAGGTGGCTCGCCTCGCCCTGGAAGCCCTGATTGTCGACGGACGTCTCAATCCGACATCTGTCGAGGAGTCCGTTGCCAAGGCCGAGTCGGAGGTTTCCCATGCCATCCGGGATGCTGGGGAATGGGCGCTGCTGGAGGTCAATCTGAGCAAGATGAGACCAGAGTTGGTCGAGTTGCTCGGCCAACTCCGCTACCGCACTTCCTACGGGCAGAACGTCCTCGACCACCTGGTGGAGTCGGCCCATGCCGCCGGGCTGCTGGCCGGCGAACTCGGAGTGGATCCCGTTCCGGTGAAACGAGCGGCTCTCCTGCATGACATCGGCAAGGCGGTGAGCCACAAGCTGGAAGGGTCCCATGCCCACGTAGGCGCCGAGATAGCCCGCCGTCTGGGAGAGGACCCGGAGGTGGTGCACGGCATCGAAGCCCATCACAACGAGGTGGCGCCCCGCACGGTCCTGGCCGTGCTGGTCCAGGCCGCGGACACGCTGTCGGCGGCCCGGCCCGGCGCGCGGCGGGAGTCCTATGAGCAGTACACCCAGAGACTCGAGGGTTTGGAGACGATTGCTACTTCTTATGAGGGGGTGCAGAAGGCTTACGCATTCCAGGCCGGGAGGGAAGTGAGGGTGCTGGTGGATCCCCGGCAGGTTGACGACCTCACCGCCGGAGCGCTGGCCCGCCAGATCGCCCGGCAGGTGGAGGATGAGATGCAGTATCCGGGGAGGGTGGAAGTCACGGTCATAAGGGAAAGCCGCTACACCGATTACGCCCGATGAGCTTGACTCTGCTCGCCAGTCCCGTCCGCAAAGGCCCCCCCTCTGTCAGGGAGCCCAGGAGGCAGGGCCAGACCTACTACATACGCACCTTCGGGTGTCAGATGAACGAACACGACTCGGAGCGGATCGCAGGCTTGCTCGAGTCGGACGGGATGGCGCCGGCCGCCTCCCCGACCGGGGCCGATCTGGTGTTCGTCAACACCTGCACCATTCGGGAGAATGCCGACAACCGTCTGTACGGAAACCTGGGACAGTTGAAGGTCCTCAAAGACCAGCGGCCCGACATGATGCTGGTGGTGGGAGGGTGCGCCGCCCAGAAGGACCGGGAGTTGGTGCGGGAGAGGGCGCCGTGGGTGGATGTGGTGATGGGTACCCACAATCTGGGTCGGATTCTGGATCTCATGGATCATGCCCAGGAGTGGGGAGGGGTCACCGAGATATACGAATCGCTGCACGACCTTCCTTCGCAGCTGCCCACCCGGCGAGAGTCCGGGCACTCCGCCTGGGTGACGGTCCAGTTGGGCTGCAACAACACCTGCACCTTCTGCATCGTTCCCGCCGTTCGCGGCCCCGAGGTCAGCCGTCGACCCGGTGAGATAGTCAGGGAAGTAGAACAACTCGTCTCGGAGGGAGTGGTGGAGGTCACCCTCCTGGGGCAGAACATAGACACCTACGGGCGGGATCTTGCCTTGAACGGACGCCGCCGCCCCATCTTCGCGGAGTTGCTGCGGAGGGTGGGGGAGGTACGGGGGATTCGCCGCATCCGGTTCACCAGCCCTCACCCCGCGGACTTCAGGGAGAACGTGGCCAGGGCCATGGCCGAGACCGAGGCGGTTTGCGAGCAGTTGCATCTGCCTCTCCAGAGCGGCAGCGATCGGATCCTGGCCAGGATGCATCGCGGCTACAACGCCGAGCGTTTCCTGGCCCGCCTGGCCATGGCCCGGGACACGATCGATGACCTGACGGTCTCCACCGACATCATCGTCGGGTTCCCGGGGGAGACCGAGGAAGACTTCGAAGCCACTCTGGCTGTTGTCTCCGAAGCCCGCTTCGACCAGGCGTTCATGTTCATTTTCTCTCCCCGGCCCGGCACCGCCGCAGCGGGGATGGACGACATGTTCGTGGATCCCGACGTGGTAAAACGGCGCTTCCGGCGGTTGGTGGAGATCCAGAACCGCATATCGGAGGAAAAGAACGCCGACATGGTGGGGAGGCGGGTGGAGGTCCTGGTGGAGGGGCCTTCCCGGAAAGACCCCCGGGTGGTGAAGTCCCGCACCCGGGGAGGAAAGATCGTTCATCTCCGGGGAGAATTCCCCGCCGGGACGTTCCTTGAGGCCGAGATCACCCTGGCCAGGAGGCATCACATGATGGGAGAGCTGTACTGAGCCTTCTGATGGCTGTGGTGGGACCAACCGCCTCGGCCAAGAGCGAGGTGGCCATGGGCTTGGCCGAGAGAATGGGCGCCGAGATCATCTCGGTTGACTCCATGCAGGTTTACCGAGGTATGGACATCGGTGTGGCCAAGCCTTCGAAGGAAATGCAGGCCCGGGTCCGCCATCACCTGATCGATCTGGTCGAGCCGCATGAGACCTTCACCGTGGCCGAGTTCCAGAGGAGGGCTCGTCGCCTCATCGCCTCATCGACGGTTCCCTTGATCGTCTGTGGTGGGTCGGGCCTTCACTTTCGAGCGGTGGTGGACCCCTATTCCTTCCCGCCGCACCACCCCCGGATCCGATCCGCCTTCGATCGGCTTCCTCCCGCGGTGGCCCGCGCTCGGTTGCTGGAGGCCGATCCCGATGCCGGTAGCCACCTCGACCTGCACAATCCCCGCCGGGTGGCTCGGGCCCTGGAGGTTTTGAGCCTGAGCGGACGCACTCCTTCGGAACAAGCTGAGGAGGGCCGTCGACTCCAGGTGCAGGGCTATGAACCGTTGATCCCCTTCCGGGCCGTGG